>CAMOFW010000103.1 GCA_946613765.1 uncultured Mycoplasmatota bacterium | reverse complement strand
TATCAAGAAAAGTTTGAAGAGAATATTGTTAATACTATTGATTATTCAACTAAGAAAATGAATAAGTATAATAATATAATTGGATTATTACTTGTTATATTTGGTTTATTTATTTCTATGTCTGCTATCATGATGTTTCCAAGTGAAAGTAGTTGGGGAAGTATTTATTCAGTATTTGGTATTATTCTATTTACTGTAGGTATTTCTAAACTAACTAGACAAATTAAACTAGGATTAAGATTATTACTTATATTAGTTATCTTTGTTGGTTCTCTTGGTATATTAATGTTTACTGATTATGTTAATGTTAAGATGAATAACCAAGCACCTATGTTTAGAACTGTTTCTGAATATGTAGCAACTGATACAGGTGAAGTATTATATTATGACACTATATTCTATGATGTAGTTAAATGTGATGATGAATTCAAAGTAATTAAAAATGTTGATTCTAAAAAAATAGATTTATTTGATTATTGTTCTAAATAATTAATTGGTATATTTTTAGTAATTCTTATTAATGATATAATTATCATTGATAGGAGGATTATTCATGGATACAATTAATATTACTGAAACAGAAGAACAATTAGTATTATCATGGGATTCCATGGATAATGTTAAATACTATTTAGAAGGTAAGAGCAATTATTTTAATTATGAACTTATTTCTATATTAGATAATAATGAAATAACTTTAAATAAAAATGATTATAAAGATTATCATAAATATAGAATATCTTATGTAGATACTTCTAGTGATAAAGATAGAATAGTTAAACAAATAGAAGATACTTCTTTAATTAATAATGGTATTACTTCTAATTCAAATATAAATGCTAATATTAATACTAAGATTATTAAATCTTATCAAGGTTATTCTTTATCATTAATAAGTGATAAAGTATATGATAAATACTTGGTTTATAAAAAAGATAATAATAGATATATTCTTATACTTGAAAGTGATGACTTTCAAATAACAAGCAGTATTTTTAAAGAAAATGAAACTTACTATGCTGAAGCATTTATTAATAATGTACTTGCAGGTAAGACTGATGAATTTATTTGTCATGATGAAGAAATAAATAAGACAGGAAATAAGTTAAGTGTTATTATTCCTGCTTATAATGCTTCTTTATTTTTACCAAGAACATTAGATTCAGTTATACTTTCTTCATTTGATAATTTAAATATAACTGTAGTTAATGATGGTTCTACCGATAATACTCTAGAAGTATGTGATTGGTATAAGAATAAGTATTCATTTATTAATGTAGTTAATAAAGAGAATACAGGTGTATCTGAAACTCGTAATGTTGGTGTTAAAAATGTTGATGGTGATTATATAGCATTTCTTGATAGTGATGATATAGTTCATCCTAATATGTATAGTTTATTATATGATTCAGCTATTAAAGAATATGCTAATGTTTCTATTGCTAAAACATTAATTAGAGAAAATGATAAAGAACCTTCATATGTTTTAAACATTAAAAGTGATAATAATTACTTGGTGTATGATTATGATAAGATGTTTAATGAACATATTAAGAATACATTTGATAATATTTACTTTGTTGCTGTATGGAATAAAATAGTTAAAAGAGAAATAGCATTAAAGGTTAGATTTCCTAAGAGTAATTATTTTGAAGATTCTGCTTATACACCAGCTTTATATACCTATGTAGATAAGTTTATATTTGTTCCTGACGCTTTATATATCTGGGATAAGAGAAAAAGAACTACTGTAGGTACATATTCATCTACTTATAAGAGTATAAAGTTTGAAGATTCAATTAGTTATTATTTAACTGCTACTTGTTATCCTTTAATACATGGTGATTTAAGCAAAAGAGAATATGTTATTTATGATGTTATTAGAGATTTACTTAATTACTTTGAAAAGATTAAAGATAGTAAAGATCCAGGAGTAGTTAAATATAAAGCTAAGCTTTTAACTCTTATTAATCTATTTGATATGACTAATAATAGACTTGTTAAAGAAGATAAAGATTTAATGAATAAAATAGAATTTGTATTGAAAGGATAATAGTCATGACAATATTTGATACATTTTTAGAAATTAAAACACCTGAAGAATTATATAAATATATGAATGAAAATATAGAATATGGTTTCTATGGAAGTGATAATAAAATACATAAAGATATAGATGAAGACTTTGGTGATTATTTTCCTTTTAAATACTATTTAATGACTCCTGAGGAGGTTTTAAAGTATAGAGTAGGAATGTGCTGGGAACAAGCAGAACTTGAACGTGAATGGTTTAAAAAGCATAATATTAAGCATAAAGTATTCTTTCATATGATATGTTTAGATCATCCTAATAATTATTCTACTCATACATTCTTGGCTTATGAAATGAATAATAAATGGTATTGGTTTGAAAACTCTTGGTTTGATCAAAAGGGTATTCATGAATATGATTCTTTAGAAGAATTATTACAAGCAGAAAAATCTGCTGATTATGAGTTACTTAAAACTCAAGGTATAACTGAAGAAGAATTCAG
>CAMOFW010000102.1 GCA_946613765.1 uncultured Mycoplasmatota bacterium | reverse complement strand
TTAATTCCTTTTTCTATTGCTCCTTTAGCAGCATTTAAATATGTTCTAGTTAAAAGTCCAGCACCAAGTTTAGTTCCACCAAAGTATCTAACTACGGCAACTAAACAATTGTCTAATTGTTTCATTTCAAGTAAGTTATATATTGGCATTCCTGCTGTACCACTAGGTTCTTTATCATCAGATTTTTTAGCAGTATTACACACTTTATATGCATAAGGTATATGTCTTGCTTTTTTATTATCTTCCCATAACTTATCTATTATTTCTTTTGCTTCATCAATACTATCTATTTCATAGTAATAAGCAATGAATTTACTTTTTTTAACTTCTTCCACATATTCACTTATAAGTTTCATAAGTAATCACCAAAATAATTATAACATAACACATACTAAATATGGTATAATTATGTCTATAAATGCTTATTAAGAAAGGAGATAAACATATGAAATTTAAAGACAAATTAGCTCTTTTACCAGATCTTCCAGGTTCATATCAAATGTATGATGAAAATGGAGTAATTATCTATGTTGGTAAAGCTAAGAATTTAAAGAAAAGAGTATCTTCTTACTTTAATAGGGAACATACAGGTAAAACTAAGAAGTTAGTCGAAAACATCGCAGACTTTAAATATATTGTTGCTAACTCTGAAGTTGAAGCTTTCTTAATTGAAATAAACTTAATTAAAAAATATAAACCTAAATATAATATATCTTTAATGGATGCAAAGTCTTATCCATATATTGAATATATCTCTAAACCTTATCCTAAATTAAAGATAAGTAGATATTTAAATGTTAAAAAAAGTGATAATAAATTATTATTTGGTCCTTATCCTAATGCATATGCTGCAAGAAGAATAGTTAATTTAATTAATAGATTATATCCCCTAAAGAAATGTGATAATCAGCATGAATTATGTTTATATTATCATATTGGGGAATGTCTAGGATATTGTTCTAAAGCTTTAGATAAAACTAAAGTAGAGGAAATGGAAAAAGAAATTCTATCTTTCTTAAGAGGTAATGATAAGATACTTAAAGATAAGATAATGGATAAAATAAAAGTATATTCAGATAACTTAAATTTTGAAATGGCTCAACAATTAAAAGAAGAACTAGAGTATATTAATATTATTTCTGAAAAACAAAATATTGTATTACATGACCTAGTTAATAGGGATGTATTTGGTTTTTATTATAAAGATGGATATATGTCAGTAGATGTATTCTATGTAAGAAATGGTAAATTAGTAGGTAATAAATCAGATATTTATATTTGTTTAGATGAAGAAGATGCTTGTGAATATTACATAAGTGAATTTTATAATAAACATGAAATACCTAAAGAAGTATTTATTACATCTAATTTAAATAAAGAACTACTTGAAAGTGTAGTTAATACTAAATTTATAACACCACTTAAAAGTGTTAAAAAATCACTTTTAGATATGGCTATTATGAATGCTAAAATGAACTATGAAAATAAATTTAAATTACTAGAAAAAGAAGATGAAAGAACTTTAGGATCTAATGAAGAACTAAAGAAATTACTTAACTTAAATAAATTAACTAGAATAGATCTATTTGATAACTCAAATCTATTTGGTACTTTTGCAGTATCATCTATGGTAGTATTTATTAATGGTAAACCTGCTAAAAATGAATATCGTAAATATAAAATAATCGTAGATAAAAATGATGATTATCATACTATGCAAGAAGTTATATATCGTAGATATTCTAGAGCTATGCAAGAAAATACTGAACTACCTGATTTAATACTAGTAGATGGTGGAATAAATCAAATCCATGCTACTAAAGAAGTATTAAATGATCTAGGATTAAAACTTAATGTCGCAGGTCTAAAAAAGGATAATAAACATAATACTAATAGTTTAATAGATTTAAATGAACAAGAAATAGAACTAGATATAACATCAAATCTATTCCATTACTTAACTAGAATGCAAGATGAAGTACATAGATTTGCTATTACATATCATAGACAAATAAGAAGTAAAGGTAATTTATCTTCTATATTAGATAATGTACCTAATATTGGTGTTAAAAGAAGAAATGATTTAATTAAACATTTTAAAACTATTACTAAAATTAAAGAAGCATCACTTGATGAATTAACTAAAATAATACCTAAAGATACAGCAATTAATTTACAAGAGTATCTAAAATCCTTGGAGGAAAAACATGAAAACAATTAATATTGTTAGAGAACAAAACATTAAAGTATTAAAAGATTATACTGATAAATTAGATGTTGATTATATATATGTACCTTTTGAAAAAGAAGATAATATTAAAGTTAAATTACAAGATTCTGTTTTAAAAGGACAATTACTATATGAAGATAATAATACTAAAAGATATTCTAGTGTATCTGGTACAGTAGTTAAAATAGATAAACATTTAATTATAATTAAAAATAATTATAAAGAATTAACTACTAATACTAGAGCTAGAAAACTAGATGATTTGACATTAGAATCTTTTGAAAAATATTATTCTAATAATAAGATTAAATCAATGTTGTCTAATGAAATAAATAATTTATATATTAATGCTATTGATGATGATCCATATACTTTTAATAAATATATGTATCT
>CAMOFW010000101.1 GCA_946613765.1 uncultured Mycoplasmatota bacterium | reverse complement strand
TTTTAAGAACATTTTAATAAACTTATTATCTAAACCATTCTTCTTAAGTTTCTTTAGATAAATACGTTTTCTTGAAATGTCTATTTTACTAAACATGATATCTGCGATTCTTGCTTTTAGTGATGTTGTTATTTGAAGGTCATTGATGATTGAATCAATATCTTCATTGATTATACGTTTTGAGTCTATTTCAATGTTTTGACCCTTACACATAACTGTTAATTGTCTTGTTGTATCAACATCTTTAACATCAATGATTAAATCATTGTCTTCGATTCTTGATGTAAATGGCATTGGTTTATTTTCTTGCATTACATCTATGTTTCTTGGTTCTCTTGTGTTTCTAAATCTTATCTTATAATTTCTTGTATCAGGTATAATCTTAGATTTACCTTCAAATGGTCTTATAATTAAGTTATAAGCATTTTGTAAGTAGTTATAATCAAATTTAGTAACAATATAATAACCATCTTTATACATAGTTGTTGTACCATCATCTTCATATAGGTTATAAATATTATTCTTACCTGGGAATACATGTATTTCCATACTCTTAGGTGGATTAGTAACATTAATGTTTTGTTCTAAATCTGCTAGAATAATAATTGAACCACTCTTAGCAAATACTGGATAATCTTCTTGTTTATAGAACATATAATATCTTTTATCACCAATAAATTTCTTACCTGTTTTAAAATCATACCAAGTTCCAGCTGGTAAGTATACTCTTTCAACTGATCTTTGCATGACTTCATCTGCAGGTTTAGTTATTGGAGCAACAAGTAATTCTGTTCCAAAAAAGTATTCATTTTGAAATTCTTTTTCATCATATATTTCTGGTATAGCATAATAAAGTGGTTGTATTAGTGGTAAACCACTCTTGTGATATTTATATGCTTCACCATATAGATATGGTATTAATCTATGTCTAAATCTTAAATAGTCTCTTGCTACAGAATATGTATTTAAATCCCATTTCCATGGTTTTCTTTTATAGTAATGTCCTGTTTCAGAAGATAATCTTAGTATTGGAGAGAATACTCCAAGTTGAATATATCTTAAATATAATTCTTTATCTTCTACACCATTTTTATAACCACCAATATCATGACTCCACCATGATAATCCTAAGTTAGAACCTAAGATATTATATTGTGGTATTTTAGCTAATGTTTCCCATGATACAAATGATTCACCTGAATATAAAATTCCATAATTATGTGGTGCTTTATCACTTATTCTAGACATAATAAACGGTCTTTTAGATTTCATTTTTTTAAAGTCATTAAAATGATAATAATTAGTAGCATTTAATTTCTTTTTATCTTTTGGATAATAATCTATCCAGAACATATCTACACCAGTATTATATAGTGGTGTAATTAATGTAGTTAAATAATTAGCTATAAAGTTTTTATCATATATATTATATGGTATTATTTGTTTTTCTTTATAACCTAAATTAGCTGCTAATTCATCATAGTTTTTTTCATGAGTATGAATACCCTCTGCTGGATCTATATTAACACCTAATCTTATACCTCTATCATGTAAATATGTAGTTAATTCTTCTGCTTTAGTAAAGCATTCTGGATTAAATGTAAATCCTGATTTATATATAGATTTATTATTAATATCTTTAATATGCCAATGTTCACCTAGTAATAATAAACTTAAAGGTATTTCATACTTATTAAAATCTTTAGTTAATTCTACTATATCTTGCATTTTATATTCTTTAGTTTTATTCCACCAAATACCTAAAGCATATCTTGGTATTAATGGTGGATAACCTGTTAAAGTAAAGTAATCTTTTAAACAGACACCAAAGTCTCTTTTATACATGAATAGATAGATATCTATTCTTTTTCTTTCTTCTTTTACTAAAAAACCTTGTTCATCAATAATTAGAGAATCAGAATCATCTAGTGCTACAAAACCATCTGTAGAATATAATCCTTTAAGTGAGTCTTTTATATTTAAAGCTTTCTTAGCTTTATTTTTTACGTTTTTGTTTTCAATTGCTTTTTCAGCTGGAGTCATGTATGGTTCTCTTAAATCAATAGTATTAACAAATCCTTTGAAGTTTCTTGCTTCATCATGTGAATAATACCATGCTTTATCACTTTTAACTAATGCTACTTTAAGGTATGCATCAGGTGCAAACATTGAACCAGCAAATGGTTTGTCTTTTTGATATTGTAATACAAAGTATTTAGTTGATATTTCTAATGTTGTCTCATTTTCTTTTACTTTAAATTCTGGTACTGGAAAGTTTCTAAACTTAGCTAGTTCAGTTGGTCTATCTTCAAACATACCACCTTCATCATATTCTAATCTAACTAAACAATCTGAAAGAACTGTTATTCTATAGAATTGTCCTTTAAAGATAGCCTTCTCATTACTTATAGCACCATATTTATCAACTTTAAATTCTTTATTTAATGTAGCCATATTTTATACACCCACTCTTTATTTTAACTATTACTATTTTAACATAAAACAAATATAAAAAAAAGTATGTAAATATACATACTTCTTAGATATTATGGTTCATAACTAAATATACTCTTTTAGTTTGATGTAATCTTCTTCTTACATTATAATTTCTTTTATTTAAGATAGCTAATATAGTTAATATACCTTTATCTTTATTGTTTAATGATACTACATATTTTTCATTTATTTTAAACATATTAACACTCCTAGTCTATTAGATATTTAATATATAATAATAACTT
>CAMOFW010000100.1 GCA_946613765.1 uncultured Mycoplasmatota bacterium | reverse complement strand
ACTATACGTAATGCTAGGTGATGAAGAAGAAATAAATGCAGCCAAAGAACAAATAGATAGTGTATTAAATTAAGATATGTCATTTGACATATCTTTTTTTATAAAATATTTATTATTATGCTAAAATGTTAATAGGTGATTATTATGAAACTTGTATCAGATGATTTTATTAACAAAGAAATAAAAGAATATTTATTAACTCAGGAGGGTATAATAGATGTTGAACTAAATGAAAATCATAACTTAACAACATTAGATATTAAATATAATGAAAATATAACTCCTAATATAATTTTGAAATATATAGAACTATTTCAAAATAGACAATATTCAATATTATTTGAATTTGATAAAAATACAAAAGGAAATTTTAATATATTAGAATACGTAATAGATGATATGTGCTGTGATTACTGCTATAGAAGACTAGTTACGGATTTATTTGAAAATGAACATATTAAATCAGTAAAATCAAACTTTAATTATCAAATGCCAGCATTTAATATTAAATTTATAATTGAATATGATAACGATTATACTGAAGAAGAATTAATAAAATATATAAAAGAAAAGTATAATTAGACATTACTTACATAGGTTATTATAATTGACTTTAAACTCCCAATATTATATTATATATATATAGTAAAGGGTGCATGAATAGATGAAGTACAAATATAAATTATCCTTAAGTGTCATTGCAGTTTTCTTAATATTTGGAAGCTTACTATTAATTAATTATGGTATATATAAAAAGTCTTTATCTAAAAACTATATTGCCCTAAGTGATTCTAAATGTATAAATGTTATATATAGTGATGATACAGATTTATTATTAGTTAATCCAAGAACTCTATCAGATGAAGATGGAATGGCTAATATACCAAGAACTATTACTATCATTAATAAATGTTCTTCTGATGAAACAGTATCTTTATATTTAGATTATTATGATGATTCAACTATTAAAGATAGTAAAATGAAAGTAAGCATAAACGGAGATGTAGACATTAATCCAACAATCCTATCTAATATATCTAAAGTATTAGGTAGTGGTAATGTTAAAAATACTTACAAATTAATTAATATCGATGTAAACAAAAATGAAACTAAGAGATTAAACTTAAGATTATGGTTAGATGAAAATGAAGTAGTAACTGCTAATACTAATAGATTTCATTCTAAATACTATGTATATTCAGATAAAGAAATAAAGATTAATAATATATCTGATACAATTCTAAATAATAGTAAAGATAACTTAAAAGAAATAGATAATAATTATTACTTTACTGGTAATGTTACTAATAACTATATTAGATTTGCTGATATGTTATGGAAAATAGTAGCAATTAATAGTGATAAAACTATTAAAGTAGTATATGCTAATAATGATTTAGAATCTGTTTATAATGATAATATTTATAAAGATGAAAGTGTAGCATATGAAAACTCTAAAGTTAAAGAATTATTAGATACTTTCTATCAAGAAAAACTATCTCAATATGATAAATTTATAGTAGAAAAAGAATTTAATAATGATACATCATATGAAAGAGGATGGAAAACAACATATGGTTCATATAAAAGAAATATTGAATTAAATGAACCAAGTATTAAACCATATGAAACAGATAAACAATTTGGTGGTAATAAAAAGTATAAAATAGGTTTATTAACATTAGATGAATTAAATATAGCTGGAGCTTCAGCAGAAGATAATAATTATTACTTAAATGAAGGTGTAGATTATTATACTATGTCACCAGCAGTATTTAATGGTTCAGCATACATGTGCATTATTAATTCAAATGGTCAAATGGATGCAACATCTACAAGATATAAACTAGTAGTTAAACCAGTAATTAATTTAATTGATAGTTTAGAAATAGTTGGACAAGGAACAGCTGAAAGTCCATATCTAACATAAAAGGAGTATATATGAAAAAATCTTTAAAAGTATTTAGTTTATTATTTATATGTTTATTATTAAGTAGTTGTGTTAAATATGATGCAACAATATCTGTTAATAAAGATCATAGTATGGACTTTAGCTTTATTAGTGCTATAAAAAAAGAATATGCTAGTCAAATGAATAATACTGAGGATTATGATAAATATAAAGATGAAGGTTATATAGTAGATTCATATGTAACTGATGAATATGAAGGTTATAAAGTATCTAAACACTATGTAAGTATAGATGAAGTATCATCAACTGATATTGATACATCTACACTTACTGATAACGATGATAAACTATTTAATGTTAAAAAAGGATTCTTTAAAAACACTTACAGTGCTAAATTAGTATCTAATGATACAAATGAAATTATGGATAAATCTAGTATGTATGAAGAAGATTCCGAAGAATTAAAAGAGTTAATGAAACAATTTGATTTAAAGTTTAATTTAAATCTTCCATACCAAGTTAAAACTAGTAACGCTACATCAATAAGTGAAGATAAAAAACATCTTGTATGGGATTTAACAAACATGAAAGATCCATATATTGAATTTACATTTGATTTATACAATTGGAATAATATATGGCTAACAATAGGTATTGGATTAATTATTCTTTGTATTCTAGCATTTGTAATTAAATATTTACTAGGTACTAAACATAGATTATATATGTTTAAAGAAAATATAAAAAAATAAGTGTGTTAATCACACTTTTTTTATTGTAATAAATTAATGATATAAGCATATTATTCATTAGAAAAAGAGAGTGATTTATGAATAATGAAAACATTATATTACCTTTAGCAAAA
>CAMOFW010000099.1 GCA_946613765.1 uncultured Mycoplasmatota bacterium | reverse complement strand
CAATCAGGTATTTTAAAGCCTACTATCTTTTCTTTAGTATATGGATGTACATCATATACTTGACCTTCTCTATCAACAGCTTTCTTTTCTATAACACCATCTTCATTAAAGAATGTATACATACCACCACTATGGAAATTATCTACTGGATTAATACCATTACCAAATCTAATACATCTAAGCATTATATGTATATCTTTACCATCATTTATAGTAACAATTCTAAGAGTATTAACTGAATTAGAACTTAATTTATTCATAGTTTTATGTTGTTTAACACATTCTTCTACTAAAGTTCTTTTAGTTTCAATTAATTCATTATATAACTTGTTAATATCTAAACTCTTATCCACAACTAATTTAGATATTCCATGTCCACCTGTTTCATCAACAGGTTTAATAATAACAGTCTTATTTCTTTTTAAGAAATCTTTAAATTCATCAACACTACTTCTAGTTAAATCTATATAATCTCTTTTAATATATTTTTTAAAAGTATCATTAAATAATACTTTATCTCTAAAATATTTATAATACTCTCTATCATTTAATCTTCTAATATAATTAGTATTAATACCTCTAGTTATATAAGTACTTCTTTGCTTCTTATTTAAATCTTCAAAATAAAATAAGAAATAATCAGTATATCCAGCCATATATTTATATGAACAATACAACATATCAAAGAATATTATAATTCTAGATTTACCACTTCTTTTATGAACTTTACCAACTGTTCTAAACATAGCTTTATAGTCCATACCTAATAATCTTTTAAATATATATTTTATTTTTTTCATAAAACTACCTCACATAAATACTATATCACAATTAATTATGATATAATAGCATTATTAAGAAGGAGGAAATTTATGAAAAAATTATTTGGTGGCCTAAATCTAACTTGGCCAAAGTTAATTATCTTTGCTATACTAGCTGGTATTTATACAGCAATAATGGCATTATTACCACAAACTAATGGAACTTCATTTGATACTATCGCAGTAACTTTTGAAGTATGGGTTTTATTTGGAATTATTATCATAATGAATAGTAAGTCTAATAAAGATGCTGCATTAAAATGTTTTGTATTCTTTTTAATAAGTCAACCACTAGTTTATTTAATACAAGTACCATTTTCTCATCTAGGATGGAAAATATTTGTTTATTACAAATATTGGTTTATATGGACAGTTTGTTGTTTACCAATGGGTTATATAGGATATTACATGAAAGAAAATAAATGGTGGTCTTATTTAATATTATTTCCAATGATATTATTAACAGCATATTCATATGCAACTTATTTATCTGAATTACCATTTACTTTCCCTAAATATTTATTAATTGTAATATTCTGTGGAGTAATGATGATCATATATCCAATATTTATATTTGATAATAAAAAGATTAAAAAATATGGAACTATAATAAGTGTAATAATAATTATATTAACATCAGTACTAGCACTTAATTCAAAAAAAGTATATTCAACTGAAGTATTATCTAACTCTGAAGAGAATCCATTTAATGATACTGCTAAAGTATCACTAGAAGATACAACATGTGGTGACGTAAGTATAATCTACGTACAATCAATCGAAGATTATATGATACATGGTGATTTCAAAAAAGAATGTACAACAGTATTAACAATCGAAGATAAAGATGGTAATAAACAAGAATTTGATTTAATAATCAAAAATAATACATATGATATTGAAAAGAGATAATTATGAAAAAATACTTATATGATTACATCGACGAAATAGATAAAATAATTAATAATAAAAAAGTAAATAAAGATATAATAGATAATCATTTAATTAAAATAGGATTCTTTCAACATGAAAGATTAATCCATCTATTAGTAACTTTAAGTTATGCATTTCTATTTTTAATATTCTTTGCTCTAGGTTATATACATTATTTATTCTTTATACCTACTGCATTAATACTAATATTACTAATATGTTATATTATTCATTATTTTCATTTAGAAAACGGTGTACAATATCTATATAAACAATATGATAAATTAAAAGAGTTAACAAATAAAAGTTAACTCTTTTTACATATATGATATAATCAAAATGGAGGTTAATAATATGAAACTATTTATAAAAGCTATAACAAGATTTATCGCAGGAGTAATTCTTGTTGGTGCACTATTATTTATACCAGCTGGATCATTCAATTACTGGAATGCTTGGATTTTTATGGGACTATTATTTATACCAATGTTTATAGCAGGTATTATATTAATGCTTAAAAATCCCATATTATTAAAAAGTAGACTAGATGTTAATGAAAAAGAAAAAGAACAAAAACAAGTAATAATTTATAGTGGATTAATGTTCTTAACAGGATTTATAATAGCAGGTTTAAATTATAGATATTCATGGATTAATATATCTAATACTACAGTTATAATATCTTCAATATTATTTATATTATCTTATATTTTATATGCTGAAGTATTAAGAGAAAATACCTATCTATCTAGAACAATAAAAGTTCAAGATAATCAAAAAGTAGTAGATACTGGATTATATTCTATAGTAAGACATCCAATGTATTCAATAACACTAGTATTATTTTTAACAATACCACTAATCTTAGGATCTATTATTTCATTTATTATATTCTTAATATATCCATTCATTATTATTAAAAGAATTAAAAATGAAGAAAAAGTATTAGAAAATAACCTTAAAGGATACAAAGAATATAAAAAGAAAGTTAAATACCGTCTTATACCATATATTTGGTAATAAATAT
>CAMOFW010000098.1 GCA_946613765.1 uncultured Mycoplasmatota bacterium | reverse complement strand
TTCATATTATCACCAAATATATTATAGCATAACAAAAGACTAATTACTTAGTCTTTTTGTGATATCTTCTATTACTATTTTTTAATAATTCTATTTCTTCTTTAATTTCTTTTTGATTTTTTATTATCTTTTCCATTTTAGAATGAAGTTCTTCTAAAATAAGTTCACTTTTAAGATCTGTTCTATAATCATTTTGATTTCTTAAACTATCCTTTTTAGCTTGTCTATTTTGACTCATCATAATTACTGGTGCTTGCAAAGCTGCTAGACATGATAAAAGTAAGTTAAGTAAGATAAATGGATATTCATCGATTTTGTTATCTCCTCTTAGAATAAATGCATTAAGTACTATCCAAAATATTAGGAACGCACTAAAGCCAAGAATAAACCCCCATGAACCTGCCACTTCACTTAATTTATCTGCAAGTCTATCTCCTCTTGTCATTTTTGATTCTTCTTGTTTGTCTACATCAATACTAATTGGTTGATCAATTAGTAAATCTAATAATTCTTCTTCATCTTGTTCTTCTAATTCATTATTTTTTAATAACATTTTTACTATTTCTTTTTTAGTTAATCTCTTTTCCATTGCTAATCCTCCTAAGATAATTATAGCACTTAAAAAGACTAGATATCTAGTCTTTATTTAAATTTAAGTATTCTTCTATTTCTTTATTAAAAATAATTGGATTTTTATTTGCTACAAAATGATTACCTGGAATTATTACTAAACTTGAGTATTTAAGATTTCTTGCTATTAATCTAGTATGTTCTTCTTTAATCATATCTTTTTTTCCTGCTATAACTAAAGTTGGTATATTTATAACTCTTAAATCTTCTTCTTTTAAATTTGGTTCATATATCATAAGTCCTATTATTTCTCTTTTTAATTTTAATTTAGGATTAAATATTTCAAAGAATTTAAGTAAGTAATATCCTAGTTTTATTATTATTTGAATACTCTTTTTAGCACCACTATAATATAGGTTACCACTATTTAAAATTAATAGTTTTAATCTATTTTGATATTTAATAGCAAATTTCATTGCTATATTAGCACCATCAGAAAAACCTAGTAATATTATTTTATCAATATTTAAACTATCTAAAAGATAAACTAAATCCTCCACAAATTGATCCATAGTAAAAGCTTTAGTTCCTCTATTAGACTTTCCATGTCCTCTTGTATCTACTGCTATTACTCTATAGTTTTTAGAAAAGTACTCTATTTGATTATTAAAGTATGTTAAATCTTCTCCATTACCATGTAATAAAACTAGTGGTATTCCACTACCCTTATCAATGTAATTTAATTTAATGTCCATATGTTTCACCATAATAATTATAACATAAAAAAAGACTAGTTATCTAGCCTTTAAATGTTCTTGCAATATGCATTCTTGTACAACATAATCTTCTTGTTGCTTTACTTCTTGTTTCTGGGTTATCTCTGTGCATTTTAAGGTAGTTATGTATTCTATTTTCTAGATACATTGTTTTTTGTCTACTTATTTCAAAATAGTAATCTGCTATTTCTGAATTATAGTATTTAAATATTTCATCATAGTATTCTGTTTCAACTTTATTTAAATTAGTTGTATCTTTTTCAATAAACGCTGTTAACACTCTTAATACTGATACTCTATCAAGATTAGAATAATATTTATGTATAAGTGATATAATAGTTCCACCATAACCACATCCATAACAATAGAATGCTTTTTTGCCTTCATCAATACATACAGGTAAATCACCTGCATTATGAAAACAACAATCACTATAGTAAATATTATTTGCTCTTGGCTTAATTTTTAATTCTTGATTATTTGAAAGCATTATGCTAATCCATATTCTTAATATTGATATATCAGAATGAAGTATTTTTTCAATCATTTCTTCACAGTCATATTTTATAAAATCAGAATAATTATCTCTTTCATCATATATTGCATCTTGTAAGCTCATTTTAGATATCTTCCTCTCTTGATTGGTTATTATAAATCATTATTTATTAATTATCAATTATTAAAAGTTAATAATAATAGAATCTTTTATGTTATAATTATTTTATTGAAGGTGATTAAATTGTTATATATATGTCCTAAATGTAATAATAAACTTAATATAGAACAAAAATCATATATATGTTCTAATAATCATGTATATGATATATCTAAAAAGAATTATGTTAATTTTTTATTAAGTAATGATAAGAACTCTATTAATCCAGGTGATACTAAAGATAGTTTAGAAGCTAGACATTCTTTTTTAAATAAAGGTTATTATGAATTTATATTTAATAAAGTAAATGAATTAGTAAAAAATTATAATAATATTAATTTATTAGATATTGGTTGTGGTGAAGGATATTATACTTATAATATAAAGAAGAATAACCAATCATTTAATGTATATGGATTTGATATATCTAAAGATGCTATTAATATAGCAAGTAGATATACTAAAAGTGATGTTAATTGGTTTGTAGCTAATTCTAAGAATATACCTATTGAAAGTAATTCTATTGATGTTGTACTTGCTATGTTTTCTTTTGTTACACCTAGTGAAATAAATAGAGTTTTAAAAGATGATGGAATTATTATTCAAGTTAGTGCTGGTAATAATCATTTAATTGAAATTAAAAATATTGTATATGATAATGTTATTATTAAAAATAAAGAGAATGTTAAATTACCATTTAATTTAATTAATTCTTATGAATATAACACTAAAATAAATATTAATAATAATGAAGATATATTTAATTTATTTAAAATTACTCCTCATTATTATA
>CAMOFW010000097.1 GCA_946613765.1 uncultured Mycoplasmatota bacterium | reverse complement strand
TCCACCACCAGCATTAATATGATTAGATAATACTATTACATCTTCACCATTACCATAAGTATTTAATATCTTATTAACCCTATCACTAGGATTTAATGTAATATCACTATCTCTAGTTAAAGAAGATTCTATACCTAATTCATCTAATCTTCTTTTAATATACTTTGCTATTTTTAAAGTTAAATCCTTTTCTTTTAATCCATTAGCAACAGCACCACTATCAACACCACCATGTCCAGCATCAATTATTATTTTCTTATTCATAAAATCACTCCCTAGTATAATGTATGACTAAAGAGTAAAACAGTTAAAAAAGTATACTTTCGTATACTTTATATTATAAACCTCTACCTACAGATTGTGCTATTTCATATAATTGTTGATTCTTTCTATTAATTCTATATATTTCTACATTAATTTCATTCATTATCTTTCTATATTGAATAGCATCAATTGAGGATTTATTAGATTCAACAAGTGATTTATAATTTTCTAATTGCTGAATTGCATTATTTGCTTTTTCAGAATCCCAAGAAATACCAGTATTAAGACTATCAATTAAAGAATCTATTTTAGAATATAGCAAAGATACATTAAATGAACTATTATTAGTATTATTATACTTACTAGGACTTATAATTCTCCCTATCCAATCATTTAAACTAGGATTTGCCATACTTACACTAGTTAATATTGCAATAGCTTCTCTTGTTTGCGGACTCAAAGGTGGAGTATTATTTGAAATATAATTAAAATACTTCATAACCATAGACCATTTATGAATAAATAAATCCTTGTCATTTTGAATTGCAAACTTAGCATCCCCTATTAATTCAAAATCATGAGCATATTTTTTTAATTCTTCTAATGCTTCTTCCATTGGCATAACATCACTTCCTATTATAATAGTATCATAGGTAGTATTTTTAAATAAATAAAAACAAAACTAAAAAACGTCTACTTTACAAAAAGGAAATAATTTTTAATTATTTCTTTTTATCAGCCTTTTTATATAGTTTATATAAATCAGTTATATAATGTTCCATATATACATATAAATAAAACTCTAAACCACATATTAACATAACAGGATCAAATAAATTAACATGATAATATATAATATCTAAATAAGATGCTACTGTACATACTAACATTAATGTAATTAAAATATAATTATCAGCAAGTAAATTTAACATAAGGACCAACTCTTTTTTTAGTTCAAGTATTATAACATATGTTATTTCTAAAATAAAATCATAATAAAAAGGTGATATAATCACCTTTTAATTTCTTGTTTTATTATTATCTTCTACTGGAGTAGATAATTCTCTTTTAATATCTTCAGCATTAAATGTATGTAATATATCATCACTAAATTCATTTGCAGAACTTTTTATATTTAAATCAGGTGATATACCCATATTTTTTAACGTATACCAATCTTGTTCTAATAAAGTACTTTCATCTAATTTATAATTATTTTTTAAACAAGTAACAGCATCACTATCATAGTAATCAACATAAAAACCATAACCATTAAAATCTAAATTAAAACTTGTTTTACCTAAAAATAATTCACTACCTAATAAACTAATATTTTCAATACATAATTTATTATCTCTCACATTAAAAGTAATCCTTACTTTCTCTCCAGTTTGATAATGACCATATATTACATTTTGACCAATATCATTAAAAACCACTTTATCAACAATCAAAGGACTATCTACAAATTGAAGTTGATTAGCAATTACACCGCGAACATAACAACCATCTTCTTTTTTATCTACTGGTTGTAAAGACCCAGGAGTTAATGTAAAATTTTTAAAAGAATCAACAATAGTATTAGCTTTGTCTTGAGAAAAATGATTAGCTTCTAAAGTATAATATAAATAATATTTTTCATTATATTGCATAAATAAATCCCCCTACAAATAATGTTATCTATAATAACAAACATATATTTGTAAGTCAATAATAAAACAACCCTAAGGTTGTTTTATTAACATTCTCTTCTTTTCTTCTTCTAATACTTGATCAAAACTCTTAAGTGATACATTAGGTCCATATATAATACCATCTAATCTATTAATATAAGAATTATTAGGGGTATGATTTATCTTCTTAATTCTTTCATCATCTTTTTTAGCTTCAATAATATCTTGTTTACTACCCTTAATTACTCTTAATCTATCTGCTGGTAAACCATAAATTGCTTCACCATGAGTAAGTATAGTTCTCTTACTAGGATCTATAGTTTCACTGTTATAGAACTTATCAAATAATAAATAATCATTTTTATAAGAAAAACCTATATATCCATTTAATCCATATTTACCTTGAATATGTTTAATATATGGACTATGCATATAATAATTCATTTTAACATCAAATAATTGAATATATTTATCATAATCAACATTTGGATTACTTCTTACAAATGCAATGTTATCTCTTACTTGTCTTTCTAACATACCTGGTTTTAATATATCCCATGCAAGTAATACTTCATTATTATCAATTAGATATAAACTATCATCTATAACTCTATCTTCACCAACTAAACTCTTATAACTATCTCTAAACTCTGGAAACCAAGTCTTAACCCCATTAACCAATACTGCATGAGGATATGGTGATGTCTTCATATGTGATATATTATGATAATATTCATATGGTAATACTAAATACTTATCATCTTTATCTTTATTATATTTATATAAACTCATACAAGATAAATATAATAACATATCTTTAGGTATAACATTCTTATTAACATCACTATTAATATCTACATAATACATATTAACAATACTATCTAAATTACTATTTAAATCATCTAATTGATTA
>CAMOFW010000096.1 GCA_946613765.1 uncultured Mycoplasmatota bacterium | reverse complement strand
AATTCAAATATATTAATATTATCAGTACCTTGTAATTTACTATTATATAATTCAATAAACTCTTCTATATCAATCATCCAAAACCTCCAATATTCTATAGATTTGTCTCTTTAAATCCTGTTTATTGTTATTAACTAATTTATAATCAAAATTATCATAATGTTCTAATTCAGTTTCTGTAATATGATGTTGTTCTTCTACAGTTAAATTATTTTTTCTATCACTAGTTAAGTGTATTGTATAACATTTAGGATACTTAGTTTTCATTAATGTTAATTCAGGTATTAATCTAGCATCACAAATAATAACATTTTGGTAATACTTTTGATAGATTAATATATCTTCCTTCATTCTATCAATAAATACAGATGATGATATTAACTTTCTATATTCTTCACCCAAACTTTGTAAAAAAGCTCTAGGTTTCTTCTTATTATGTAAATCTAACATTTCATTAGCCATTAATTTAACATATTTAGAATACTCAGTAATAATACTTCTTTCATTCTTTTCATCATAATATTGTTTAATTAATTTAGCTAATGTATTCTTACCAACATTTGCTTTACCACCAATAATAAATAATCTCATATAAATATCCCTTTCTAAACAAAAAAGAGGTAACGTCAATAATTCCATTAAGGAGTCAATTTATGACGGTACCATCCTTATACACTTAATTAAAATATCGATAATAATAATTACCGTTTTAACTCTCCCTAAGCAGCACCAAAGATCATAAAGTTAAAATTACATAAACCATTTATATTTTTTAGCAAAGAACCTATATATAACTTTACCTAAAGCAATACATGGTGTCGCTAAAACCATACCTACTATACCAAAGAAATGTCCAAAAATCAAGAGTCCAATAATAATTGTTACAGGATGTAATTTCATAGTTTTAGACATAACGACTGGTTGTAAAATATAGTTTTCAACTAATTGTACTATTACAACTATAACTATAGTCATAATACCAATAAATGTACTTTGTGAAAAGCCAACGATAACTGCTGCTATACCACCAATATATGGACCAATGAATGGAATTAAATCTGTAATACCACATAAAAGTCCAAATAACAATGGTGCTTTTAATCCTAATATTGCAAAACCAACTGCATCACAAACAAATACCATTGAAGCAACAAGTAATATACCATTAACATACTTTCTAACTTCAGTACCTATTTGATCTAATAAGTCTTTAACATCATTTTCATACTTATCAGGTATTAATCTAATTAAATAAGAATCTATATTATTAAAATCAAATAACATATATAAACCTATAACTAAACCAATCATTATTGTACCAATACCAGAGAATATAGATGAAACACTATTTAAAATAAATGATGGTAAATTAGTAGTAATATTATTAATCATATTAGTAATAGAACCAATTAAATTATTTTGAATACTACTTAAATCTAAACCTTCAACACTAACAAATACATTACCAATAAAATTCTTAAAATGATCTAATATACTAGGAAATGATCCAATTAAATCATTTAACTGAGTATATATTGTAGGAACTAACATATAGAAGAATAATATTAATAAACTAATAAATATTAAATATACTAATATTGATCCTAAACCTCTTTTAACACCATTTTTCTCTAGCTTAGTTACTGCAGGATTAAATAACCATGCTATAACAAATCCTATAAAGAATGGTGTAGCTACTTTTAGTATAGTAAGAATAAATGTAAGTATACCCCATTCTTTAACAAGTAATGTAACTAAAAATATAATACCTACTACCATTACTATATATATTAACTTTAATAATTTCTTAGATAAAGTTAATACTTCATTAACACTTTGCTTATCAATGTCTTTTTTCATAATTCACCTCAATACTTTTCTAATGTTGGATTTCCTATAACACCAACTATTATATCCTTTTTACTAGTATTTTTACTACTACTAGCCAAATACTCTATTTTTAAATTATCTTTATTACTAACATCTAAACTTAAATCTTTCTTCTTAAAATTCTTAGTTATATTAGAAGAATCATATACTTTCTTATTATCTAGATATATTCTAATAACACCATAATTCTTATTCTTTTCATTAACTTCACTACCAGCATTAACACTTAATTTTAAATTCTTATATTCTTTATTTAAATTATATGTAATACTACTTCTTTGTTTATTATAAAAACTAATTACTCTAGAATAAGTATTATTATCTTTATCACTAATAGCTAGTTCTTCTTTAATTGAATCTCCTTCAATATTACCATCTAATTCAGTTAGACTAACTGGTAACATAGTAGCTAATTCATCTTTTTTCTTTATTAAACTTGTAGCATTAGCTTTAATTTCACTTAATAACTTAATACCTTCATTTAATTTATCTACTGCTTTATCATACATATTAGAATTTTTTAATTCATCTGCTAGTGTTTCATAAGCTAAAGTTAAATTCTTATTTATTTCATTTAATATATCATTATATGCTTTAGAATTAGTTAAATCTAACTTTAAATTATTCTTCTTTTCTATAACATAATTTAATATATCTTTATAAACATTTAACTTATCTTCCATCTTTAAATCATCATTAATATTTTTACTACTAATATAATTCTTAATATCATCTATTTCTTTCTTAAAACATTCATCTATTTTACTAATTGAATCATTATAATAACTATCACTATTAATTACTTTAGATAAGCACTCATAAGCATCACTTACATTACCTTCATTAAAGTAACTAATACCCTTTAAATAATTAACTTTAGATTCATATAAATTATTAATAATAGTTAAATAATTATCTTTATTAATCCCTATTTGATCTAATATTAAACTAACTTTATTGACTAATAAATCTTTATTATTTAATAACTCTTCTTCACTATCATAAGATTTATTAAAGTCTTCA
>CAMOFW010000095.1 GCA_946613765.1 uncultured Mycoplasmatota bacterium | reverse complement strand
TATCATTACTTTGGAATTTAGAAGATTATCCAAACTTAGCAATAGATATTGATACAGGAGAAATATCACTTGATGGAGGTAAATAATTATGTATAAAATTTTAGAAGTTAAATCAAAAAATACAAAAACATATATAACTGAGTGTGCACACTGTAATTGTGTTTTTACTTATCAAAATGAAGATATAAAAACATCTCCATATCCTATGTATGATGGTGATGCTCCATATATTAAATGTCCTAACTGTGGTATTATTATAGATAATCCAGATAAAAAAGAATATAGAGGTAACTAATTATGGATATAAAAGATGGACTAGCTGAAGTAATAAAAGCAATTATCGATAATACTAAATATGAAGACTTAGATATGTATCAAGATATTTTTGAAGATAGACGTTCTATATTTAAACATATTCTTGAAGAGTATTTTCAAAAAGTAGAAGGACGTAGTTGTTGTGTAGATAAAGCTTCACATGTTGCATATTTAGTAGATAAAACATTAAAGACAAGAGAATATTATCCTTTACAAGAAACATATAGAGAATATAGAGATAAGGGTGGAAATATTGGTGGTATTACAGAATTAGATGAGATTGCATATTGGTGTCCAAAAACCATTAAGACAACAGAAGATGCTTTAAAAATATTATTTAATTCTATTAGATATAAAGAAAGCGGTGAATAACTATGGGTTATTTTTTAGATGAGATTTTTGAAAAACAAATAGATGATACTGGTACAACATTTAAAGATAAATATCCATTAAAAGATTTTAACTTCTTTATTACAGGTCCATGTATTTCTAGAAACTATGAATGTTTGTATGAAGGTGAATATGGTCCAGATCTAGCTGAAAGAGATTTTATATTAGATGAAGATAAAATGATAATTAGTTACACAGATAAACAAACTAAGCAAAGAGTAATTGAAAGTTACTTTGTATCATTTTCTTGCTGGGTTCATACTTCAGATGCTATTGTAAGTAAAGCTAATGTTTATGTTTGCAGAAAGTACGATACGAATATCTTATCTGCTTTTTCGTCTTCTGAATTAATGAATGAGATAGTTAGGAGAATTAAGTCAGGTGAAATTAGAATATAGATATGGCCAAGTATTTTGGTCAGACTTACATCCAGGAGATATGGTTCCAACAGGCTGTGGAGATTATAAAATTCTTACAGAAAAAGATATTGATGAGAATGGTTATTTAAATATTAAACAAGAAGTATCTAATACTTTAAACACAAAGATCGAGGAGAATAATTAATATGCCAGAAAGAGAAATGACATTAATTGAATTTATTGACTATTTATCTGAACAAGAAATAGTCGTTAGAGATAGAAGTACCGTTTATATGAATCAAAATGATAACGGTAAAGGTGCTTTTACACATTTAACAACTGTTGGACGTAATTGGAATCTAAGTAAACTTAAGGAAGCTTTAATTACCTTAAGTCAATATGAAAAGATTTTAAGTAAAAAAAGATTAACTGAAGACTTCAATTTAGATATATTAAAAGATAATGATGATCCAGAATTATATGATGATATGGACAATCTTTATCAAGTTTATTCAAGACTCGGTGAACTAGAGAAGATCTATTGGAAAAAATGGGAGAATAACGATGACTAAAATCGTTCCAATTATTGAAGTCTATTATAGTTATCCAGATTATACACATACTTATTATTTTACTTCAGTTGAAAAACGTGATGCAGAATTTGACAGGATACTCGAGTCTGCAAAAAAGAGTTCAAAAGTTAAATCAGTAGAAACTTCAAAATATAAATTAAGCAAAGAATATCATTCTATTAGAGTTGAATATTACGATGAAGACGCTGGTTCGGATTTATATGATGTTTATACTAAGACAGAAAAAAGTATGAGCATAGACGAAGAACAAATTTTTAAATTATAAGGAGATTAAGTAATGAAAACACTTAAAAAAATATGTGCGCTATTAATAATGTTTTTAGTATTTGCAATTAGTATTAGTTTTGCTGGTCTTCCTATTGTTTTAAGTATTGTATTAGGAAGTTGGTATTGGTTATTTTTATATAGTATACATGTGCTCTCTATCTTATTTATTGGTCTATGCTGCTTAGGTGCAAAAGAAGGTCTGGAGGATTAGCTTATGAAATTAAAATTAATTAATAATATTGTTAAATTAGTTATAACAAGTGTTACACTTATATTAGGAATTATTGTATTATTTATATAGATAATACTTTTTTAAGGAGGATGATATTATGACAGAAATTAAAATTCCAGAAAATATCAGATTTGTAATGAATAAATTAGAGGAAGCAAAATTTGAAGCTTATGTTGTAGGTGGATGTGTAAGAGATAGTATTTTAGGTCGTATTCCAAAAGACTGGGACTTAACTACTAATGCGACTCCTGATGAAATTAAAGAAGTATTTAAAGACTATCCTATTATTAATAATAATGGTGAAAAGCATGGAACTGTAACAGTTAGATATAATGATGAAAATATTGAGATCACTACTTTCCGTATTGATGGTGAATATAAAGATGGTAGACATCCAGAGTCAGTAGAATTTACAAGAGATATTGAAAAAGATTTAGCAAGAAGAGATTTTACTATTAATGCGATTGCTTATGATGGTCATGTTTTTATTGATCCATTTGGAGGTATGGAAGATTTAGATGCTAAAATTATTCGTGCTGTTGGAGATCCATATGAAAGATTTAGAGAAGATTTTTTAAGAATTCTTCGTGGTCTTCGTTTTGCTTGTCGTTATGATTTTGACATTGAAAAAAATACGTACACTGCTATGGATCATCTTAGAGGTGGACTATCTAGAATTTCTGCTGAAAGAATTCAAAGTGAATTAAATAAGATTATTTCTTATGGTAAAAATCTAGCTAAGAGAGTTCATTGTGGTGGAT
>CAMOFW010000094.1 GCA_946613765.1 uncultured Mycoplasmatota bacterium | reverse complement strand
TCTTACCTCTACTATAAATATAATAACATAATAAAAAGAATAAAACTAGTTTTATTCTTTAGATAATTCTACTATTTTTCTCCATAGTAGTGGACCAACTATTCCATTTATATCAAACCCATTATCATTTTGTATTTTATATATACTTTTTAATGTTAAATCATCAAATGTACCATTAACTCTAACACCTGGTATATTCTTTTTATTTTTACATATTTTAAGTAAAAATTTTTGTAATCTTCTTACATCTTCTCCACTCATACCATATGTTAAAAAATAATCTGGATATAATTCATTAACATACTCTTGATACTCTTTTGGATAAGATCTCAATATATTTTTATAAGCATTTCTTAAAACCTCCCAATCACTATAAGTAAATATACCAGTAACAGGTAACTTATATTTACTTTGAAATGCTTTAACCATATTTTGAGTATTATAAGTAAATATAGAGTTAGTTGGTAATCTAGGAATATCTCTATCTAAAAAAGCTAAAGCATCTAAATAATAATGCATATATTCTACTTCTATTCCAGTATCACCATACTTTAATTCATCTTCATATAAAAATGTAACATCATCATCAGTTAAACCTTCACTATATAAATCCCCTAGTTTTTTAACACTATTATATACATACTTTATTTTATACCATGTTGCTTTATCTACATTACCTGTTATAGGTAATGAAAATATCTCTTGAAACTTTTTAACTGATTCACTAACTTTATTATCATATGTACCAATATTATTACTAATACTTGGTATAGCAGGATAATTCTTACTAATTCTATTTAAATCTCTAATAATAGCAAGTACTGGATTACCAACATCACCTATAGTAATAACTTTACCAGGATATCCTTCTTTTAAATCACCTACAGGCGCATCATATATTATTTTTATATCATTACCATAATAATATTTTAATATATCTATTGCTTTATAACCTTTATTAGCAAGTTCAACACTTCCCCACTGACTTAACCCATCACATGTTTTATTTCTACCATCACAATAAGTAGTAAATAATGGTTGAACTTGATTACCCTTAACTACATAATTATTAAATATATCATTAACTATATCATCTATATTTTCATATGTAGATCTATTTTCATTAAATGCTTGATCATATATTGGAGATGATGTTATATCAAAATTATAACCCCTAGATCTATACCATTCATTATATATTCTATTTAATGTAAAAGATATAATAGCATATATATTAGCAATTAATGCTTCCTTAGGCCATGTTGGATATATTTCAGAGGATGCTACATTAGATATATAATCAGTAAATGATATAGTTATATCTTTAGCAGCACTACTAGGTATACCTAAATGAACAGTTATATTATTAGGAACTTTAGGATATCTAACAGCCATCTAAATTACCTCCATACTTGGAACTATATTAATATTTTGTAATACTTTTATATTAGGATACATCTTAACATTAAAATATAAACTTTGATTATTATAAAAAGCTTCTATATCATAATCTGTAGAATCAGGTACTACCATATTATTATTACTATCTAATTTAGTATTTAATTTAATATTAGATATACTACCTACTTCATCAGTAATGCCTTCATAAAATATTACCTTTTCATTATCTATAGTTTTACTAATAACAATCCTAACACCAGCTACAGGTAAAGCACTATTAGCAAAACTAGTTCTAATATTTAAATAACCAATACCCTTATTATCTTCTAAAAACTTATCTTTCATTAATTAACCTCCTTTATATTTAATACTTGTCCTATAGCTAAATTAGCACTCTTCAAATTATTTAACTTTAATAACTCACTAACACTAGTATTATATTTTTGAGCTATCTTATATAAACTATCTCCTTTTTTAACTGTATAAGTTACATAATTCTTTTTTGGTAATTCAAAATCTTCTCCTATACATTCTTCTACATCTAAAGTTTCACCACTTTTTAATCTTATCCTAATTATTTGTCCTACACTTAGGTAATCTGAAGTTAAAGCATTATCTTTTTTTAAAGTACTAATATCTATATTATTATCTTTAGCAATCTTATATAAAGTATCTCCTTTTTTAACTGTATAATTAAAATAATTAGGTAAAGACATATTATCCATATCAAAATAAAATTCAGGTATTCTAATTACTTGTCCTATACTCAAATTAGTATTAGTTAAATAATTTAACTTCATTATTTCACTAACACTAGTATTATATTTTTGAGCTATCTTATATAAACTATCTCCCTTTTTGACAGTATACATAAACATATTATCTGGATTATTATCTTGTTTAACAGGTATTTTTAATACCTGTCCAATATTTAAATTAGAACCTTTAATATTATTTAATTTAGCTAGTTCACTTACTGATACTCCATATTGATTAGATATTCCATATAAAGTATCACCTTTCTTAACAGTATATGTCATATATCACCTCTTTAAATTATATGAAACAAAAAAAATACTATTATAAAATAGTATTTTTTCTAATTAACGATTTATTATCTTCAAACGCCTTAAGACCATATACAAAAGTTCTATCTATATAAATACTCTTAGCAATCTTTTCTATTTCTTCTTCATTAAACTTATATGATGATGCATTAGATACACTATATAATGAAAAATCTTTATTAAGTAAATATATTAATTTAAAATTAGTATTATATATACCAAATGATAATTCAACATATTGTAACTTAGTAATATCATCACTATCAAATCTAACAGATATAACTACATCATTATTAATATTTAAACTTCTTAACTTATCTACAATAACATTATATCTTTCTAATAAATCTTGATATTTCTTACCAAAATTTAAATAATCAATAACTATTGATGGATTAATATTCATATTAATTCTATTTTCAATATTATTAGTACTTTCTTTAATTAATTTAATCATATTATT
>CAMOFW010000093.1 GCA_946613765.1 uncultured Mycoplasmatota bacterium | reverse complement strand
ATTAGATATGAATCTAAACCTATTACAAATTTTAATAGTGATTTTGATTTATTAAAGTCTTTTATTGAAAAAAATAATAGTAAAACTATAATATTTTATTTATCTAAGATTAGTGAAGTTAATGCAATAACTAATATATATCCAATAGTTAATGTCTGTGATAATGAAAAAGATATTAAAATAGGTAAAGTTAATATAGTTAAAGAATATATTAATAATGGATTTGAAATTGATAATTATATTGTTATATCTGAAAATGATATAGAAATGTTAAAGAATGATCGTATTAAATATAAGAATAGTTTAAAGATAGGTACTAAGCTTAAAACTATATCTGATATTGAAATAGGGGATTTTGTTGTACATTATAAACATGGTATTGGTGTTTATGGTGGTATAGCTAGTTTAACCAAGAATGGTATTAATAAAGATTATGTAGTTATTAATTATCAAGGTAATGATAAAGTATATGTACCTGTTGAAAAGATAGATACTATATTTAAATATAAATCTAAAGATGGTACTATACCTAAGATTAATAAACTTAATTCATTATCTTGGGCTAAGACTAAGATGTCTTTAAAGAAGAAGATACATGATATATCTAAAGAGTTATTAGAATTATATGCTAAGAGAGCTAGTTTAAAAGGTCCTGCATTTGCTTATAGCGAGATGGAGGATATATTTGCTAGTGACTTTGAATATAATTTAACTAAAGATCAAGAAAAGTCTATTGAAGATATTTTAAATGATTTATCTTCTGAAGTACCTATGGATAGATTGTTATGTGGTGATGTTGGCTTTGGTAAGACTGAGGTTGCTTTTAGAGCAATGATTAGAACATTACTAAACTCTAAACAAGTAGCGTATCTATGTCCTACAACAATATTATCTAATCAACAATATATGAATGCTTTAAAAAGATTTAAGAATTTCCCAGTTAATATTGCAATATTAAATAGATTTACTACATCTAAACAATTACAACATACACTTGAGGGATTAAAGAATGGTACTGTTGATATAGTATTTGGTACACATAGATTATTAAGTAAAGATGTTGAGTTTAAGAATTTAGGTTTATTAATTGTAGATGAAGAACAACGTTTTGGTGTTACTCATAAAGAAAGAATTAAAGAACTTAAAAATGATGTTAATGTATTAACTTTAACTGCAACACCTATACCTAGAACATTAAAGATGGCTTTATCTGGTTTAAGAGATTTATCTATTATAGATACACCTCCAGTTAATAGATATCCAGTTCAAACTTATGTTTTAGAAGAAAGTGATGTAGTAATTAAAGATGCTATATATAAAGAAATGGCTAGAAATGGTCAAGTATTTGTTTTATATAATAGAGTTGAATCAATAGAAAGTAAATTACATCAATTAAAGACATTAGTGCCTGAAGCAAGAATCTGCTATGCTCATGGACAAATGTCTAAGACGGAACTAGAGAATGTAATACAAGATTTCTTAGAATATAAGTATGATATATTATTATGTACTACTATAATTGAGACTGGTATTGATATGCCTAATGTTAATACATTGATAATATATGATGCTAATAACTATGGATTATCACAACTATATCAGTTAAGAGGTAGAGTTGGTAGATCTAATAGAGTAGCTTATGCATATTTAATGTATTCTAAGAATAAGATGTTAAATGATATAGCTGTTAAGAGATTAGATGCTATTAAAGAATTTACTGAGTTAGGTTCAGGTTATAGAATCGCTATGAGAGACTTAGCACTTAGAGGTGCTGGTGATATCTTGGGTGATGAACAATCAGGATTTGTTAGTGAAGTAGGTTTAGATTTATACATGAAACTAGTGGATGCTGAAATAAAGAAACTTAAAGGTGAAGAAGTTGAAGATATCGAAGATATTAAAGATACATCATTAATAGATGTAAGTACTCATATTGATGATTCTTATGTAAGTGATGAAAATATTAAAATTGAGATACATCAAAAGATTAATGAAATTGATTCTAGAGAAAAATTAGAAGAAGTAAGAAAAGAATTAGAAGATAGATTTGGTAAGATTAATGATGATATCTTAATATATATGTATGAAGAATATTTTGAAAAACTTGCTGATAAGTTACATATAGATAAAGTAGTTCAAAATGATAGATTTATTGATATTAATTTACCTTCAGAATTAGTTGATAAGATTAAATTTGATAAGTTATTTATTGAAGCTTATGAAGTATGTTCTAAATTTAGTTTTAAAACTGTTGGTAAGTCAGTAGTTATTCACTTAAATATTAATAATTTAGATAAGCATTTTATATATTATTTAGTAGATATGTTAAATCTAATTAAAGAAGAAGTTGCATAACTTCTTCTTTTTTAGTTAAGAATATATCTAGGTGATTATATGAGTAAGTCTTCAATAAAGAAAATAGATGATTTAGGTAGAATAGTTATACCTAAAGATATTAGAAAGTCTTTATCTATTAAGACTAATGATAGCTTAGAGATAGGTGTTAATGGTAATTTAATACAAATAGAAAAGAATGTATCTATTAAGAATTATAATGATGAAGTTATAAAGCTTGCTAATATATTTAGTAGATGTGGAGTATATATGTTAGTTAGTAATAGAGATAAGGTTATATTTAATAATACTGATATTAATATTAATGTTAGTGAATTAATTGATCTATCTTTAATTGAATTAATTAATAAATCAAATGATATATGTAATAATTGTGATATTAGGCCAATTATTATTGATTCTAATGTAGAAGGTATTGTTATTGTTACTAAAAGTAACTGTAACAGTTTAGTTGGTGAATTATTTAATAATCTTATAACTAATAAATTAGATATTACTTGTTAAATATATTTATAAATGCTATATTATTGCTGGGTGTAAGACTATGAGAGATTCTAGTATTAAATATTTAGTATCAATTAATACTGAACTTATTAAAAAGAATTTAGATGATATATATTTAAAAAATTTTGATAAT
>CAMOFW010000092.1 GCA_946613765.1 uncultured Mycoplasmatota bacterium | reverse complement strand
TATAGCCAATTATTATCTTAATTCTTATATAATTACTAATATATACTCTTATAAATAAAGATCTATAATAATCAATTTAAAATCTAATTTATAAATTATTATATTTTAATTTATATTTATTATTCTATATAAGTTATATTCTTATTACAAATTTAATTAAGATGAGTAATTATGCATCTTTTGATATCTCGATGCAAATTTCAATTTTAAGTTTTTACAACCATAATGCATAATCACTCACATTTTATATTTTCGATGCAAATTTCAAATTTAGTAAATTTCATCTAGATGCATAATTATACGTAATTCATAAACTCGATGCAAATTTTAAAAATCAATTTTTAATTTAAAATGAATAATCATACATGAATTGAAATTTCGTTGCAAATTTAATTTTTAGTTTTTGCATCCAGATGAATAACTATACACCAAACATTATTTCGATGCAAATTTTAAAGCATTAAAAAATAGATAATATATAATTATCTATCTTTCTCCCCTATTTTTTATTAAAGTAGAGTAGTACTATACTTTTCTAGATTCAATTTCTGCCATCTTTTCAAATACTTCTTCAGCATTAGATGCATTGATTTCTGTATAACCAAGTTCTGCTAAAGCTTGGAACTTAACAGTATTTAATTGTTGTGTTCTACTTTGTTGTTCTTCTTTTTTAACTTCAATTTCTTTTTCCCAACGTTTATGAGATTCTTTTAACTTAGCACGAGATGCTCCACCATTATTATATAAGGTTAGGGCAGTGTATAATATACCTTCAAAGATATATTGTTTATCATCATCAAATGCATATTCATCAACATTAGTAAATCCCATAGTCTTACTAAAGTATCCAAATACATATTTAATTTCAGGAACATTTTCCATTGATTGAAGCATATGATACATATAAGTAAATGCTTCTAAGTTCTCTTTCCCCTTCTCTTCATCTTTTAATCTATCTTTTAATAAGTCAACGATATCAGGAATTAATTTTTGTGCATTCTTATCTAATCCTTTAAGATCTAAATAACTTTCTTGATCAGAAGATGATTTAACACCTTGATTTAATCTATTTTCAACATCCATTATATATTCTGTTGAAACTTCGATAGATGCAATATCATTTTCATTTTCAACTTTCAATAATTTAAATAATAATAACTTTTTTTCTTTTGGCCATTTATTAATATCATCTAATTCTAGATAATTATATACCATTTGTCTAGAAACTCCTAAATATTTAGCTAGTCTTACTTTTGATATTCCTAAGTTTTGAAATAAGTTATTTAATTCTTTCATAACCACTCTCTTCCCTTCATTTTTACATTTTTTATTATAGCATAGTTAATTTACATGTCAACTAAAAGACAATAAATTTTAAAATAAAAAATGGTATTTTTATCCTAAATACCATAATTTTTCTCCATTTTTTCTTACCTCATCAATAATACCTGAACCAATACATTCTTCACCTAAATATAGTACACAAGCTTGTCCTGGAGTAACACTCTTAGCTCCCCCACTATATTTAACTTTAATTGTATCTTCATCAATATATTCAAGTTCTACTGGATGATCTTCACCCCTGTATCTAAACTTAGCTAAAGCAAATGTAGGATGTACTGAAGATATAAAATTAATATCTTTAATTATACATTCATCACTCATTAAATAAGAATTATCTTCACCAAATGCAACATATAATATATTATCTTTAACATTCTTACCACATACATAATGTCTTTCTAAATTACCAGATATACCAACATTTCTTCTTTGTCCAATAGTATAATTCATTAAACCTGTATGTCTACCTATAACTTCTTTAGTTTTAACATCAACAATATCCCCAGGATTTGGTTTTAAATAATTATGAATGAACTTTTGATAATTTCTTTCACCAATAAAACAAATACCAGTACTATCTTTTTTATTAGCAACATTTAAATCTAACTTTTTAGCTATTTCTCTAACCTCAGGTTTAGTTAATTCCCCAACAGGGAATAAAACATTTTTAAAAGCATCAGCTTTAACTTGTGCTAAAAAGTAAGATTGATCTTTATTATTATCAACACCTCTTAATAATTTATTACCAACTCTTCTAGCATAATGACCAGTAGCAACATAATCAGCTCCTAGTTTTTCTGCTTCTTTAATAAATCTATCAAACTTAATATACTTATTACACATTAAATCTGGATTGGGAGTTCTACCTTTTTTAAGTTCTTCTAAAAAGTATGTAAATACATCATCCCAATATTCTTTAATAAAATCAACTCTGTGTAGTTCAATACCAAGTTTATCACATAGTACTTTAGCATCATTATAATCTTGTTCTTGAGGACATATATTTTCATTAAATGTTGGATTACCTTCAATATCATTATTTAATGCAGCATCCCAATTTCTCATGAAAAGACCAATAACTTTATATCCTTGTTGTTGTAATAAATATGCAGCTACTGCGCTATCTACACCACCAGATATACCTACAACTACTGTTTCCATAAATAACTCCCTTTCTTTTTGCCACACATATTATAGCATATTTATTAATATTTTGATAAAAAAGTTAGATAAATAATATATTAATACATCATTTATAATAACCATAATTAATAATATACCAATAGATATTAAGTATTTCTTAATATTAATACTATATTTATATAATAAATTACCTAAAATACCCTTAGAAATGCCAAAAATCTTACTATTTATCATTAAAATAAGCAGTAAATATACTAATTTAAACATAATATTATGCAATATACCAAAAATTAGCCCTTTTAAGCCATAAATTGAGGTTAAAGTACAAATACTAAACGAAATAGACATTCCAACAAAAAAGACGTAAAAAACACTAAAAAAATACCCTAAAACACTAAATGATAATAAAACTAGCATAAATATAATAAAAATATGCATAAAAATATCATTTATACGACTATTTAACATACTTTCTTTAACATTAGATAAATTATTAATTAAATTAATCTTAATATTATTATCTAAACTATTAAATAT
>CAMOFW010000091.1 GCA_946613765.1 uncultured Mycoplasmatota bacterium | reverse complement strand
CTAGTAATATTAGAAAATGAATTATCTAAAAGACATGATCATGGTGTTATTGGTATTGGATCAATGTCTGATACTTATAATCCGAATGAATTACAATATGAACAAACAAGAGGGGCACTAAAATTAATATCTAAATATAATTTTGGTGTATCTATTGATACAAAGAGTGATTTAGTTTTAAGAGATTTAGATTTACTTAAAGAAATCAATTCAAAAAATAACGTAATTATTAAATTTACTATAACTACACCACATGATGAGTTATCTAAGGTTATAGAACCTCATGTCTGTGTATCTTCTAAAAGATTTGAAGCAATTAAAAAGTTAACAGATAATGGTATATTTGCAGGTATAATGATGAATCCAATATTACCATTTATTACTGATGGTGAGGAAGATATTAAAGAAATGGTAAGACTAGCTCATGAAAATGGAGCTAAGTTTATACAAACATTCATGGGGATGACTTTAAGAGAAAATCAAAGAGATTATTATTATGAAAAGTTAGATAAACATTTTAAAGGTTTAAAAGAAAAATATATCAAATATTATGGAGAAAGATATAATTGTGCTGTTCCTAACTATAAATCATTATATAAAGTGTTTACTAATGAATGTGATAAGTATGGAATACTTTATAATATGAAAGATATTATTAAAGCATATAAAAAAGAAATAAAGGATAATGAGCAAATAACATTATTTTAAAGAGTTCGTGAACTTTTTGATATTACGAATTGAATAGAAAGAAAAAAATGGTATAATTAAACTAGATTTGAAATATATGAAAGAGGGTGTTAAAATGGAAAAAATCAAAAAGAATGAGACAATTACTAAAACAATTAAAACAGGTATTTCTTTTGGCAGTGCATTAGCAATGGTAATAAGTTATGTTAATTGGCACTCAATTGGATGGGCAATTATTCATGGATTATTGAGTTGGTTGTATGTAATTTACTATGTTATTAAATATTAAATTATAATTACTTTAGATTCTTAAAATATTAGGAGAATGAAAAAATTCTCTTTTTTCATGATATAATATTAATGGAGAGCTTAATGGAAGAGAAACATGAAACAATTAGTAAATGGATAAAACTTGATAATGCAGCTACGATATATCCTGCAACACTATCTAAAAAGTATGCTGGAATGTTTAGAATGAGTGCACAATTAAGAGATACTGTTGATAAAGAGATATTAAGTTTAGCATTAAATAATGTTATTAAAAGATTCCCAATGTATAGATATCAATTAAAACAAGGATTCTTTTGGCATTATTTTAGATTTAATGGTAATATACCTATAATACAAGATGATTATAGGAATCCCCTAGTTAGAATTAATTTTAAACAAAACTCTAATTTCATGTTTAGGGTTCGTATTTTTAATAAAAAGATATCTGTTGAGTATTTTCATTCATTAACCGATGGTTATGGTGGTATAACATTTTTGTTAACCTTAGTAGCAGAATATATAAGAATTAAATATAAAGCTAAAATATCATATACTAATAATATATTAAATCCAACTGAGTATGCAACTAAAGAAGAAATAGAAGATAGTTTTCTTAAATATTCTAGAGGTTATGGTGAATTTGTAAAAGAACATGCTGCATATCATCAAAAAGGTATTCTAGAACCATCATATAAAATAAATATAATAAGTGGTAAAATACCTATTGATAAAGTAAAAGAAATAGCTAAGGAGTATAACTGTACAATAACCCAATTTATAGTTTCAGTAATGATAGATTCTTTCCAAACTATACAAGAACAAGAAATTAAGAATATTAAAAAAAGAAAACAAATTAAGATATCTATTCCAATTAATTTAAGAAATATATATAACAGTAATACTCTTAGAAACTTTTCATCATATGTTAATATAGGAATAGATCCTAAATATGGTCATTTTTCATTTAAAGAAATTATTAATGAAGTTAAAAGTAATATGAATCTTATGACTACCGAGAAAAGATTGAATGCTAAGATAACTAGTAATGTTAAATTAGCTAAGAATATTTTTATAAGAATAATACCTATGGCTATTAAGAAACATATTTTATCTTTAGGTGAAAAATTATATGGTGATAGATATGTTACTTCAACAATGTCTAATTTAGGTTTAATTGAAGTACCTAAAAACATAACTAAATATATAGATGATTTAGGGTTTATAATAGGTAGATCTCGTACTAATCCAGGATCTGGTACTTGTGTAGGTTATAATGGTAATTTATATATTACTTTTTCAAGAAAAATACGTGAAACAGAATTTGAAAAATTATTCTTTAGAAGATTTGTTGAATTGGGTATACCTGTTGAAATAGAAAGTAATGGAGGTATTTAATATGTCATATTGTGTGAATTGTGGAGTTAAACTAGCGTCATCTGAGAAAAAATGTCCATTATGTAATACAGTAGTTTATAATCCTAATATAAAAGAAGATAATTATTATCCAAATTATTCTGATAAAATTGAAAAATTTAAAAGTATTAATTTTAGATATATTGTTAAATTATGTGTATTAGTATTATTTATATTAGGTGTTATATCTATTTTCTGTGATTTAATAATTACTAAAAGAATATCATGGTCTATTTATGTCGTTTGTAGTATTTTATATTTATCTTGTCATTTATCATTTGTAATGAGAAAAGGTATTAAAATACCTATGATTTTAGAACTTATTGGTAGTGAATTATTTATGTTTGTAATTACATATTTAAATAATGGATTATCATGGTATCTATATTTAGCCATGCCATTTATATTTATACTATGGGTTTATATAGTTTTATGTATTTATTTAGTAAAAAGAAAAACTAAGAGCCTATTACGTAGAATAGCTATATGTTTAATGTTTAGTTCTATTACATTAATTATTATTGAAGTATTAATAGATTTATATTTAAGAAAAGAAGTATTATTAACTTGGTCAATATATGCAATGTTACCTATATCAATTATTAGTACTTTAATATTGATACTATCTTTTAACAGAAAATTATTAGATGAAATTAAACAAAGAATATTTATATAA
>CAMOFW010000090.1 GCA_946613765.1 uncultured Mycoplasmatota bacterium | reverse complement strand
TCTTAGCTTGATTTCCAACAAGAGCCATTTCACCAAGCTTATCAGCAATTCCAAGTTTGAATGAACCACTTGAAATACCAAATATATCAGCAATTAACTTAGGAGCCTGTTTCATGAATATTAATATACCAATCATGATAAATGCTCTAGCAATATTTGGATGAGTAGGACTTAATGAATTAGTCCATAAGTCATCTCCTAAATCAGGTAACATATTAATTAATAAAATACCCATAAATATTATAAATATTCTTAAGAATACATCTAAGAATGTTTGAATACTTTGCTTCATCCAATTATCAAATATCTTCTTTTGGCCAGGAATCATAATTGTTAAAATTGGAATTGGTGCAATAATTTGAAAATATCCAAGTTTTACAACACGTACTGCCATATCAATACAGAAATTAATAAGTACATAAACAAGTATTACACCAGAAATTAATTGTAATAACCAGTTATATTCTAATTTATTTTTAGCAGAATCTTTACCATGCATCCAATCAGCATATTCTGCATAAATACCAAATCCTTCTTCTCCATGAGCAACTTTATATTGAGCTTCTCCAAAACTTAAAGTATTACCATCACAGAAGAATAACCAACAGTTTGTTATAGTCAAACTATTATAATAATCTGTTAAATTTTTCGAATATTCTTGACCACTTCCACCAATTGGTTGTGTTGGAACAAAGAATGCTAAGAAAACATCATTTGCCATCATTCTACCAGAATATTCAACATACTCTGAAGATGAACAATTTGATCCACCATTCTTAGGATCACAATCCCCATCAGTAGAATTAATTCCATTTAAATTTCTACCAAATACAACATTTGGAATAATATTAGATCTAACAACAGCTCCTTGTAATTTATATGCATTACTAAATATAAAAGGAACAAATGCTATTAAAATAACTGCTATTAAAATATTAGGAACTATTTTTTTAACTGCATAATTACTTTTTGATGCACCATCAGGATCCACTATAGCTCTAAGTAGTGCATATGAAACAATAAATAACGCAACAACACCAATAACTAAATAAACACTATTGGCTATTTTTTCAAAATCTTCAGTATTAAATATTGTTGCAGATATAATTGAAATAAATATATCAAATAAGAATGTTGCAATATTATATATCATTGCATTGATATGTATACCAATCATGATAAAAAAGTTAAGTGCAGCATCCGCAATATCTTCAAACGATATACCTAATAATAACATGAGCATTCACTCCTTTCTATAAACTAACTAATTCCACAAGTTCCATATAATCCAATTAAACCAAATATATAATTAATTAATGATGGTAAAACAAATATAATTACAGCATAAATTAATCTCTTTAATGTTTTACCACCTAGTTTTTCTAATTCACCATCTTGCTTTTGTTCAGCAGTAACTTTTAATAAATCTATTATTGACATAACAATAACTAAAACAGGTCCTAAAAACTTAATAATATTAAATATTAATTGTAGATAATAAGCAATGTAATTAGGATCCTCTGGATCTCCAAATACACCACCACAACCATCATCTACTAAATCAATAGTACCATCATCTTTCTTTTCAACAGGATCAGAAATAGAATTACATTCTATACTAACTTTAGCAGGTGCATTCTTACAATTAAACGAATCCATAGCACCAGCTTTAGCAGCATTATCAGCTTCTTTAGATATATATGTATGAATATCATTTATTTTACATCCATCATCCTCATTCATATATGGATGTAAAGAATATGTAATATCACCAGTCTTTGAATCAGTACACATCTTATAAGTAACTTGAATATCTTGATCAGCATTATAATCATGATATGTTACAGTTACAGTACTACCATTTTGAAAATATTGTATATTATAATCTTTTTGCTTTTGTTCTTCTTCCTTTTTCTTTTCTTCTTCACTAGTCTTCTTAGTACCACCATATGCACTAGGAATCTGATTACTACTTAAACCAGTTTTAGCTGATAAACTACTAACTAAAATAATAATATTAGTTTTATCACTTGAATAAAAGTATTCCATATAATGTGGATTACTATCTAGTAATTGAAAAGCAGGTCCATCACCATAATTTTTATTATAGGTATATGTAGCTACTACTTCTTTACCTTTAGAATTACCATAATTTGAAGTAAATTTAACTTTTAAACTATCCCCTTCAAAATAAAATGATTCAGCTAAAACATTACCCATAAATATAAATAAACTTATAAAAGTAAATATTAATAAGTTAATCTTTTTCATACAAATCCCTCTTGCTATTTTATATAGTTAAATTCCAAATGAAACCTCATTTGACATAATAACCTACTATATAAAAATTATAACATATTTAAGTATAAAAACAAAGAAAAAAGAAACTAAATTATTTAGTTTCTTTTGATTTAGTAGTTTTTTTAGTAGAAGTCTTCTTTACAGTTTCTTTTTTAGCTGCTTTAACTTCTTTTTCTTCTTTAACAACAGGAGTTTCGTCTTCTCTATTTAAAACGTTTTTACCTTTGTAAAAACCACACTTAGTACAAGCTCTATGTGCTTGAATTGGTTCTCCACAGTTTGGACAACTTAGTACTGTTCTTGCAGTTTTCTTTAAATGAGTTCTTCTCATTCTCTTTTTAGTTTTACTAGTTCTTCTAAAAGGTACTGCCATAATCTATTCACTCCTTTCATCATTTAATAGATCTTTAAAGATTTGTAATCTAGGATCTACAATATCTTCTTCATTTATTAGTTCCCAACCTTCACCCTTAACAGTCGAAGGTTTTTCTTCCTTGCTATATGTAAGTGGAACTTCCAATACAATATTTTGCCATAAAATCTCTTTTAGGTCAAGACTATTTTTATCATTTGACCTTAAATTTTCATCTAAAGTGGTATCTTCAAGTAATATTTCATTAATTTCTGAAGAAAATGGATAAGATACTATCTCATTTGTATTCGAATCATTAATTAACATATTACCTTTCATACTACCTTCAAATAACACTTCTTTTGTAGTTGAATAATAAATTCTACCTTTAACATAAACATTTTCTAAACCTTTAATTAA
>CAMOFW010000089.1 GCA_946613765.1 uncultured Mycoplasmatota bacterium | reverse complement strand
AAAAAAATTACTTCTTTGGAAGTAATTCTATAATAGTTCTTGGAGAACTCTTAATTAATTCTAAAACATTATTTAATTCTTTAATATTAAGTGATTTAGTTAGTTCATATTCATTATCAACTATTTTATCATATTCACATAATTGACTAACTATTTGACTAGTAACTCTATCAATACTTTCAAATCTGCGAATTATATTACTAATAAAGGCTTTTTTCTTTCTTTCAATATCACTTTCCGATAATTTGAATTTATCAATTTCTTCAATTATTAATTCATATACTTTATCAATATTTTCAGATTCAAAATCAACAATCAATAAATAATGATTATTAGCACTTATTATAGTATATGAAATATCTTCATTAATAAGATTTAAATCTTGTAGTTTTAATCTCAATTCACTTGTTTCACCAAATAAAAGAGAAGATATCATACTAATAGCTCTTACTCTATTTTCTTTATCTAAAGTAATCTTATTTTTAGGAATTTTAATACCAATTGAAGCTTTAGGAATAACTACATTTTCATACATGATTGTTTTTTCTTCATTAACTTGATCAGGTTCTTCTTCATTATAACGATTTATATCTCTTTCAATACATTCTTCTTTATCTTCATGTTTATGTAAAATATCTAATACTTCATTAACATCTACATTTCCACATATAACTAAATCCATATTAGTTTTATGATAAAAAGCATCATATGTATTAGTTATATCTTCTAAAGATATATTCTTAATATCTTCTAAATTACCAATTACTTTATTTCTATGATTATCTTTAATTAATAAAGATTCTAATAATTTATAAAACATCTTTTGATAAGGATTATTCTCACCCATTAAAGCTTCTTCATTAATAATACCTCTTTCTTTTTCTACTGATTCTTTATTATAAAAAGGAATATTAACATAATCTAATAAATATTCTAAGTTTTCTTTTAACATACTATCAGAACTAGCAACATAAACAGTTCTATCAAAACTTGTATACGCATTACAATAAGCACCTGTTTTAGAGAAAAACTCTTCGGCTGTTCCATCTTCAGTATTAAAAGTTAAATGTTCTAAGAAATGTTCTACTCCATTAGGAATAGTTACTCTTTTACCATTCACATCAAAATTATTATCTATAGATCCAGTTTTAACTAATAAATATAAATTATAATTATTAACATTAGGAGTTGAATAAATATAAACATTTAATCCTGAAGGTAATAATTCATGATATATTCTTTCATCTATATTTTTAAGTTCAATAGTATTCATTAATCACTTACCCCCTTTAAGATATAAATAGTATTAAGTTTTAATTTAGAATTAATTTTATTAACTTCATCTACTTTTACTGATTTATATCTTTCTATTCTCTCTTCAAATGAAACATTATAACCTAAGTCAGTTGATAACTTATTACCAGCTAAGAAATCTATTCTATTAGAAACTTCTTTTAATTCTCTAGCTATTCTAGATACAGCTTTTTCTAATTCTTCTTCATCTATATTGTTAATTGAATTAACAATTTGTTCTATTAATTCACATGATTTATCAATATTTTCTTTAGAAACAGAAGTAAATATTTGTAATCTATTATCATATTTAGAATATGAAGAATAAATACCATAACATAAAGAATTTTCTTCTCTTAAAGATTTATTAAGTCTAGTTTCTAAAGCAGAACCACCTAATACTTCATTAAAGACAATAGCAACTGTATCTCTTTCTCTTTCAGTTAAATCTTCTAAATTATAGATATAAACTATTTCACTTTGACTAAAGTCTTTATCTTCAATTTTTTTATTGTCACCGGATTTAATAAATCTAAATGGTACAACATCAAACTTAGGATTACTGTTGAATTTAGCATATTTATCAACAATATTAATAACTTCATCATTTAAATTGTTAACAACTAATGATATTTCAACATCCGAATTATTTAAAAAGTCTTTATATTCTTTTTCTAAATCATCTAAAGTTATTTTCTTAATTGAAACAATATCACCATTTATAGTAATAGCAGATGGATCATCTTTATCTAATACTTCATAAGCTCTTAACTTTGCATATGATCTTGGGTCCTCTTTAATAGATTCCACCTCAGCAATCATATTAGTTTTAACATAATCTAAATTTGTTTGATTAAAATCACCATCAAATATTAATTGAAATAAGAATTTAATATTATCTTCTAAATAATTATCTTCATCTATTAAAGAAGGATTTAAATATTTAGTATGAATATTACTAAAAACATAAGAACCTACTCTTGTTTGATCATAATAAGTTATACAATCATATAATTCTTCAGTTCTAATACTTATATCTCTACTAGTTTTATAAGTCTTATTACCCATGAATAACATACGTAAAAGACATTCTCTAACCGCAAGTTTTTCTCTATCATATTTATTAATAAATGAAACTTCTAAATAATCATTTTTAAACTTTTTATTCTCAATTATATGTATATTAAAATGTTCATTTTCTATAATTTTTTCCATCTAAAATAACTCCCATCAATATAGAAAAATTATAACACATATGCTATCATTAATGTAGGTGATAATATGAAACCAGTACACATCGTAACTGAAAAAGAAAACATAGCTCCAATCGTGCTTTTCCCTGGAGATCCACTTAGAGCGAAATATATAGCAGAAACATTTTTGAAAGATGCTAAATTAATTAATACAGTAAGAAATATGTTTGGTTACACAGGAACATATCAAGGTAAAAGAATAACTGTATTTGCATCAGGAATGGGTATTCCATCTGCATCATTATATGCATATGAATTATATACATTCTATGATGTAGAACAAATCATTAGAATTGGAACAGCTGGTGCTGGAAATCCAAGTGTTCTAATAGGTGATGTAGTTTTATCTGAAGGATGCTACTCTGAATCTTCAATTGCATATCAATGGGGTAACTATCCTGAGAAATATTTAAGAACTTCTCCAAAATTAAATGATAAAATCAAAAAGGCTGCAGAAAAAAATAGCAAACCTTTAAGAATAGGACCTACTTATACAATTGATGTATTTGATTTATATGCAAATGTAGATCATTTATATAAAGCTTGTCCTATTATTGATAAAATCATGGGATTTGAAATGGAAGGATTTGGATTACTACATGT
>CAMOFW010000088.1 GCA_946613765.1 uncultured Mycoplasmatota bacterium | reverse complement strand
TTTTTGATATAATATATAAAAAACTATTTTGTAAAGTTTAGCAAATTACTTTATTGATGATGAGATAAATGAATAGTTTAAGTAAAAAATAGATAAATGATAAAAAATGTTGTATTTTTAATTTTTTTATGTTATTATCTTATTAGGATAGGAGAGTTAATATGAAAGTTAAATTAAAAAATATTTTATTTATTTTGGTTTTATTATTTACTTTTAGTTTTGGAGAGGTAGTAAAAGCAGCTGAAACTTGTACTACATATAGAGATTATTATTTCTTTAATTTGATTGAAAGTGAGACTAGCTTTAATAATTTAACAACTAGTAACAAAGACTGGTCAATTACTAATAATACTTATTTTAAAGCAGTACCTACTATGTATGCCGCAACGTATACTCGAAAGGATTTTATACATGGAAAAGTATGTTTGCATAAAACTAATGAATGTGCTAATTGGACTGGTGTGAAAATGAGTTTGACAGAGTTTTATGATAAATATGTAGCAGCATTGAAGAGCAATAATTCAGAATCTATTCATATAAATGGTGGAGGTACGACTACTAATGTCAATCATTATGAAGAAACTGATACTGCAACAAATACAGTGACTAAGTATTATATACATGGATTGTGGACTGACTTAGATAAAGATGGAAAAGATATTAGACATGATGGAACAGTTGATGTTAAAGATGTGAATATTAATGAATTAGTTGAAGGATCGTTTTTGCCAAAGATAAGTAATGTAACTATTACTATGCTTTATGATCAGTCTAAAGATAATGGATATGAAAGTCTTCGAGCTATGATTGTTAGACAAATGTCTGCTGAAGATCTTTCTAAATTAAATACTGATATTATTAAACCATTTAATGTTGAATGGTCTAATGAAGATACAAATTCTGTTTTGTCACCTGCACTTTATTATGATGAATATAAGTTATGTACAGTATCTGCAGATCCAGATATGTATAATGCTACAATACGTTATTTATATAAGGGTAGCAACAAAACAGCTGCACCTACTTATTCTAGGGCATTTGCTGATGGCGAGGGGGAAACTGTTAATTCACCACCTGTTTCTGGATGTAGTGCTGATACATCTTCAGTTAGTTTTAAGATTAATGGTAAAGACTTTAGTAAAACAGTATATTATACTTGTGATGTAGCAAATAATGCTAAGACTGGAAATATAATATTTATAGTTTCTATGATAATTGCAGCTGCATGCTTTGGTTATGTACTTTATTATGTATTTGTGATTAGAAAAAAGAATATGGAATAGTATAAATTCCATTTCTTTTTTTTGAAAAATAATATATAATGAATGTACGGAGGTATATTATGAATAAAGAAAAAATTAGTGCGGTTTTATTTAATTTTGGGGTATTGCTTGTTGGTATTAGTTTGATTTTATGGACTGATAAAGTTACTAATATAGTATCTATAGTGTTAGGATGTTTAATAGTATTCTATGGAATTATTAATACTATTAATTACTTTAAAGTAAAAGATAAGGTATTTAGTGATTCAATGCATTTTGTATATGGAATATTTATTGTTGTTATTGGTAGTGTATTAATATTTAGAGTAAATTTTTTAAAAGAATTAGTATCTTTTATAGTAGGTATTTATATTCTTTTAGCTAGTATTATAAAATTATATGATTATTTTGTTAATAAAAAGAATAATAATATTAAATTAACATCTTCTTTAATTCTTTCTTTAATCGGAATAGTAATAGGTATATTATGTATTGTTGGCAAGTTTTTGTTACCTGATATAATTCTTAATTTTATTGGTTATATGTTAGTTATTTATAGTTTAGTTGATACGAGTAATTTAATTATATTGGGTAAAAATAAGTGATTGAAAAAGTATTAGATAATTTATCTAAATCTAAGTTTAGAAGTAGTTTTCATCTTAGAAAATATATGATTAGTTATATTGATAAAATTGGAATAGATAAAGTTAGGGAACATGCTTATGACTTTATTAATAATAGACTTGCTCCAGAGATTATTTTGAATGATGGTAGGCAAACTCCAATGAAAGGACATCCTGTATTTATTGCACAACATGCTTGTGCATGTTGTTGTAGGAGTTGTTTAGAAAAATGGCATCATATTCCTAAAGGAAGAAAATTATCTGATAATGAAATAGATTATATTGTTGATTTGCTTATGGAATGGATAAATAGAGAGTATAAAAAATAATTATTAATACTTGTTAATTAGTTAAAAATATGTTAATATATTATTAGTTTTTGAAAGGCACATGATAGAAGTAGTAATAAGATTAGTATTTTAAGAGAGAGTATGGATGGTGAAAATACTTAATACTATTTTATGAACTTGTCTATTTAGCTGAGTTTTCCGCAGAAATGCGTTAAAATTTTAAGTGTATAACGTAGTTATAAAATAAGGTGGTACCGCGGGGAGACTCGTCCTTATATTTATAACTTTTTTATTTGGGAGGAAGAATATGTATAATTTTACTAAGATTGAAAAAAAATGGCAAAAATTTTGGAATGATAATGAAACTTTTAAAGCAGAAAATAATAGTAGTAAGCCACCTTATTATGTTTTAGTTGAATTTCCTTATCCGTCTGGATCAGGATTACATGTAGGGCATGTAAGAAGTTATACAGCACAAGATGCTGTTGCTAGAATGAGGAGAATGCAGGGATATAATGTATTATATCCAATGGGATGGGATGCTTTTGGAGCACCAGCTGAACAATATGCTATTAAGAATCATATTCACCCAAGCGAAGCTGTTAGGGAGAATATTAAAACGTTTAAGGGACAAATGCTATCTCTTGGATTTTCTTTTGATTGGTCACGTGAATTTTCAACGACTGATCCAGAATACTATAAGTGGACGCAATGGCAATTTTTACAATTTTATAAGCATGGAATGGCTTATAAGGCTAAGAAAGATGTTAATTGGTGTCCTAATTGCAAGATGGTATTATCGAATGAAGATGCTGCTGGCGGAGTATGTGAAAGATGTGGTAATAAAGTAGTTCAAAAAGAAAAAGAACAATGGATGCTTAGGATGAGTGATTATGCTGAAGATTTAATTAAGGGACTTGATGATACTAATTTTGCTGATAGAGTTAAATTAGGACAAATTAATTGGATTGGTAAAT
>CAMOFW010000087.1 GCA_946613765.1 uncultured Mycoplasmatota bacterium | reverse complement strand
TATTCAAATTAATTTATCTTTTTTATTTAATGTGTACTTGACAGGTACTAGTATCCTATTTAGCTTCTTCTATTACTCTTGTTTCTCTAATAACTGTTACTTTGATTGTACCAGGATATTGCATTGTTTCTTCAATTTTCTCTTTAATATCACGAGCAACTTTGAAACTTCCTAAATCATCAATTTCTTTAGGTTTAACAATAACTCGTAATTCACGACCAGCTTGAACAGCATATGTCTTTTCTACACCTTCAATACTATTACCTATATTTTCTAAGTCTTTTAATCTTTGAATATAGTTTTCTAATGAATCATTACGAGCACCAGGTCTTGATGCACTTAAAGCATCTGCAATAGCAACAATACTTGCGATTACACTTGAAGCTGGTTTATCTCCATGATGTGATTCAATACTATTAATAACAATATCACATTCATTATACTTACTAGCTATCATACTACCTATTTCAACATGACTACCTTCTATTTCATGATCTACTGATTTACCAATATCATGAAGTAATCCTGCTCGTTTAGCAAGAGAAATATTCTCTCCTAACTCAGCTGCAATTAAACCAGATAATTCACCTACTTGAATTGAATGTTGTAATGCATTTTGTCCATAACTAGTTCTAAAGTATAATTTACCAATTATTTCAACTAATTCTGGATCCATTTTAGTTATACCTAATTTAAATAATGCATCTTGTCCATGTTCAATTATCTTAGTTTTAAAGTCATTAGAAACTTTATCATATATTTCTTCTATACGTCCTGGATGAATTCTTCCATCTTTAATTAATGATTCTATTGTTACACGAGCAATTTCTCTTCTAAGAGGATCAAATGATGATAATACAATTGCCTCTGGTGTATCATCTATTATTAAATCAACTCCAGTTACTGCTTCAAATGTACGAATGTTTCTACCTTCTCTACCAATCAAACGCCCTTTCATATCATCATTAGTAAGTGATACTACTGTTACAGTTTGATCACTAGCAACATCAGCTGCATACTTCTGCATCGCACTTATTAACATATTCTTAGCTTTTTTATCAACTTCTAATTTAGCTTCTGATTCTTGATCTTTGATGTAAGCTGCTATTTCAAGACTCATCATTTCTTCTACTTTTTTCATAACTAAATCACGAGCCTCATTTTTAGAATATCCAGCAATTTTTTCTAATAAATCAATTTGTTCTTTTTTGATTTCTTCCACTTTAACTTGTTCCTGTTGGATTTCTTTTTGTTTATTAATTATATTATTTTCTCTTTCTTCTAGCATACTTTCTCGATTTTGAAGAGTTTGATCACGACGATCCATATTAGCCTCACGAGTAAGCAATCTTTCTTCTGCATCTTTTACTTCTGCTTTCTTTTCTTTTACTTCTTTATCAGTTTCTTTTTTTATTCTATGAGCTTCTTCTTTTGCTTCTAGAACATTATCTCTCTTAATCTTTTCGGCTTCTTTTTTCGCTTTTTCAATTATATGTTCAGCTTTTTTACCAGCACTTTTATCTTTAATATAATTAACAATCAACATGGCTACCATGCCTAAAATAAGTCCAATTGAGACTAGTAAAATGGAGAATATTATTGTATCCATAAATAACCTCCACTATCTATATAAAGTAAAATTACATTTTACTCTAACTTCATTGTAAAGGTAAACGAAAAATAAGTCAAGTCTATTAATAAAAAGGAAAGAAAACAATCATCTATTGTTTTCTTTTTATATAATTATTAACATATGTATATATCCATGCTTGATTATTATTAATGATTACAAATTGTGATTCTCTATTAAACTTAGTTTCATAATATATAATTGGTATTCTAAGTTCTGCTTCAGCATCAATTAGTTCTTTAAAAGTACTAACATTAATTATTGTTAATCCCTCTAAATTAACTGGTTCACTTGAATTAACAATTATATCATCATATACTTTTAATAATTTATTAATAGTTCTAATATACTCTGTTTGTTTATAACTAATATTAATTAGTTCTATTAATTTTAATACAAACATTATAAATGTCATTGAAAATAACACAACACCCATAATAAACATATCTGTTTTTTTAATTAAACTATACTTATCATTCCAATCAAAATTCTTACTCTTATTATCATTTATATTATTAGAAGTAATTTCAATTGTTTGTCCTGATAATGGAACATCTAATTCTACTACATTAGAATCTTTAAACTCTTTTTTATAACCATCTTTATTACCAGTTATATCAACATACATTTTAATTTTTAAAACAGAATCTAAACTTAATGCATATTTTCTATTAAACTCATTAACATAATTTCTAAACTTTTGATAATCAACATTAACATTTTCATTAATCGTAAATTGATTAGCATTATCTTTTGTAACTTCTTTTTCATCTAATAATACATATTTTTTATTCAAAATTTGTTTATTAATTGAATTATCCTGCTTTTGTGAAGCATCAATTATAGCTATTATTTTATACTTATATTTTAAATTAAATTTATTAGTAGATGAATAAGAATACTTAAACTTAGAGTTTATTTCTTTAATAATTTTAGAAATATATTGCCCACCAGAATTAAGATAATCTCCTTCAAAATATGATTTATCAGTTAGATAAACTTTATAATCAATATTACTTTTTTCAGTATATGTCATACTTGTACCAGATAGTTTAATATTTAAACTATTTAGAATGATAATAATAGATACAATTGATAATATAATATAAAATAATATTTCTAAAAATAGTTTTATAGTTTTCTTTAAATGAGTACGTCTCTTTTTCATAAATTCTCTCCTATTATAACTATTATTAGTTTATCATATAAACTTTTAAGTTTCAATATATCAAAATAAAAACTAGCACATGTGTGCTAGTTAGTTTATCAATCTCAGAATATTACTTCGAGTATTAAATTCTTATGGTGACCTGTACGAGATTCGAACTCGTGAATGCATGCGTGAAAGGCATGTGTGTTCAACCGCTTCACCAACAGGCCAAAATTAATGGCGCCTCTTGTAGGACTCGAACCTACGACCCCCTGATTAACAGTCAGATGCTCTAACCAACTGAGCTAAAGAGGCAAGTATCATAAATAAATGGTGGGCCTGAATGGACTTGAACCATCGACCTCACGCTTATCAGGCGTG
>CAMOFW010000086.1 GCA_946613765.1 uncultured Mycoplasmatota bacterium | reverse complement strand
TCACTATAATTAGTATTAAACCATTTAATATCCATTTGATTATTAAACCATGTATATTGTCTTTTAGCATAATGTCTAGAATTTTTCTTTATTAAATCTATAGCTTCATCTAAAGATATATTACCATCAAAATATTGATATAATTCTTTATATCCTATAGCAGTATTAGTAGCTTTACTATTAATATGATTATCATAAAAGTATTTAACTTCGTCTAATAATCCTAAATTAATCATTTCATCTACTCTATCATCTATTCTTTTATAAAGATTCTCTCTATAAGTAGTTAATCCAATAAATATAACATTATCATATAATAACTTATCACCATTATTATTAGATTCATTTTCTTTATTTAAAAATCTAACTAATCTTTTTCTATTATTAATATGAATATCCATATTTTTATCTTTTTTTAATGCTAATTCATATAATTCTTCATTAGTTAAATTATCATAAGTATTAGTTTTCTTAGTTTCTTCTTCAAAATTATAATCATATAATAATGCTTTTAAATATAAACCAGTTCCACCAACTAATACTATATTTTTATCTTTATTATCTTCTAATAGTTTTCTAGCATCTTTTTGATAATCATATACAGTATAATTAGTCTTAGCATCTACAAAGTCAAATAAACAGTGAGTAACCCCATCCATTTCTTCTTTAGTAGGTTTTGCAGTACCTATATCCATTCCTTTATATACTTGCATTGCATCATTATTAACAACTATAGCGTTATATTTCTTAGCTAATTCTACAGATAATTTAGTTTTACCAACACCAGTTGGTCCTACAATTGATATAATCATATTTCTCACCTGTTTATTTATTATACACTATCTTTTTAAAATTGGGTATCCACTATCTAACCATAAAAATTGTTCATGACTAGTAGATAATTCAGTATCTAAAAAATTCTTAACTGAAGCATCAGTAGTACCATCTTTGTACACATCAGTTACATCTATTAACATAATATTATCAATATTAATATTTAATGTACTAACATCAGTTACAGAGGCTTTACCAGAAGTCATATTATTAATACTAAAACCTAAGTATTGTGTATCACTATCAACATTTACTGTTAATATTTCACTATACATTTTCCAACTTACATAATCACCACATAAACGATTTTCACTCTTCAATGTATAAGTTCTAGAACCAATATTTAAATATGGTTGATCACTAGTACAATTAATTGTATAGTTTCTAAAAACATTATATCTAACATATATTTTACTTGGTGTAGCTCTTTTCTTTAACAATCTTGAACTATTAATAATTTGGCCAAAAGAAGCCATAGTTGGATTTAATCTTATATATGATGATTTTTGCTTTTCTTCATCATTGTATGCAACAGCATTTGAATTTAATTTCCAAGCAGTACTATTAAAAGCACCAGTTTTAATACTATTAAAATCACCATCAATTATAGAATTATATAAAGTAGTATATTTACCAATAATAACATTCTCATTTAAATCCTTTAAAACATTTTCATTAGAACTATTAATTAAAGTTTGATATTGAGTATAAGTAGCCATTATCATTAATGTCATAGTTAAAAAAATAATAAAGAAAGAAAACATTAATGAAGTTGCTATAAATCCATTCTTTTTCATTATCTACTCACCTACTATACATATTTTATCATAATAATAAAAAAAGAGATAGTTAAATCTCTTTTTATTAACGACATATCTTACCACTTATAGCCATTCGAATTGATGTGCCAAGACTTCTGCCTAATTCTAAAGCAGTGTTAACAACTCTAGCAGCTGCGTTCATTAAAGTAGCACTAAACCATCCGCCACCAACAACATTAATTAATTCTTCTTCTCTCATGTTTTACCTCCTTATCTTCTACAACCATATGGTCTAAAAAAGCCATCAATAATGCCTATAACGAATGCACCACCAGTAATTAATGCACCGATTAATCCAAGACTAATTGCACCGCCTTTAACATCTTTTAATTCTTCTTTACTAAGTTCTATTTTCATAACATACCTCCTTAAAATAAAACATTAATTATTTTATTTATTATTAGTTCTTTATTTGAATACAAACTAACATCTACAAAAGTATTTAATATACCATCATCTAGTTGGTCCACTTCTAAAGTTACAATTTGATAATTATTCTTAGTTAATTCATCTACATATATATCACTTACTATTATATTATTTATATACTTGTTTTCTTTGTTAATCTTAATCATGTCTATATTTTTATATTTATTAGTATCTAAATAATTAATAGATAATTCTATTTTACATATATCATCACAACTAACATATCCTTTTATTTTCTTAACATCATAAATTTTGAAAATAAATAAAGATATTATAACAATAATAAAACTAACTAATATTAGATATATTAAGATATTATATTTAGGTTTTAAACTTCTTAAATAACTTATACTATCAACCATTAAAACCACCCTTAACTATTAAATCAAAATGATAACTAGGCTTAAAATGAGAAATAATAATGAAGGTTTTATTATTATAATAGTTAAAAATATTATTAATCATTTTATTAGCATCACTTTCTTCTACTGCACTAAATGTTTCATCAAAGATCATTATTGGATTATCTTTTAATAATTCTCTAGCTATAATAATTCTAGATCTTTCCCCACCACTTAAATTAGAAACATCTTCCCTTATCATAGTATCTAATCTTAAAGATTTTTTATTTAATATATCATTAACTTCACATAATTCTAATACAGTATTTAATTTATTCTTATCAACATCCATATTTAAAGTAATATTATTTAAAATAGTGTCATTAAATATAGCTTCATCTTGAGATATATAAGAAATATTATTTCTAATAGTATTTAAACTATAATCTAATATATTAATATTATTAATTTTAATACTTCCTTTAATCGGATTATATAATCTATCTAATAGTTTAAACAAAGTACTCTTACCACTACCACTCTTACCCATAACTAATACTTTACTATTTTCTTTTATTTTTAAAGAATAATTCTTAATAGGATAATCATACATATTATAAGAATAATCAATATTATTAAACTCTATATCACCATTTTTAAATGACTCTTTTATTTTATTACTTTCTTCCTCCAACATAAGAAAATCATTTATTTTAATAAAACTTCTTCTTATATATACATACTTAGGTATTAAATTAATAATATCCTTTATTGGATTAATA
>CAMOFW010000085.1 GCA_946613765.1 uncultured Mycoplasmatota bacterium | reverse complement strand
GAAGTAGAAGTGTCTACTTCTTTTTATTTTTCTTTTAAAATAGGGTAGTTTGTAGTATAATTTATATGGTATTAATATAAAGAAAGGGAATTAATATGGTGAATAATATTTACAAAAAAATATACAAGAGAATTAAACTATATGACGAAATCGTTATTGTTCGCCATGTAGGTCCAGATCCAGATGCTATTAGTTCGCAAATTGCATTAAGAGATTCTATTAGAGAAACTTTTCCGGATAAGAAAGTATATGCAGTAGGTTCTGGTGTAAATAAATTTAAATATCTTGGTATTTTAGATAAGATAGATGAATCTAAGTTGGTTAATCCACTATTAATAGTAGTAGATTTACCTAATATATCTAGAATAGATGGTGCTAATATATCATTATATAAAGATGTAATTAAAATAGATCACCATCCAATAGAAGATAAGATGGGTAAATTAGAAATAGTTGATACTAGAGCATCTTCTGCAGCTGAAATAATTGCTTATTTAATATTAAATACTAGATTAAAGTTAACTAAGAAAGTAGCTGAGAACTTATTTGTTGGTATTGTTAGTGATAGTAATAGATTTTTACTTGGTACATCTAGGACTTTAAGAATAGTTGGTGAATTAATTGAAAAGGGTAAAATTAATGTTAAAGAGTTATATCCTAAATTATATGAAAGACCTCTATGTGAAGTACAATTCCAAGCATATTTAGCTCAACATTTAATTGTTAGTGAAAATGGTTTTGCTTATTGTAAAATAGGTACTAAAGAAATAGAAAAGTATAATGTTGATGCTTCTACTGCTAGTAATATGATTAATGATTTTAATTATATTGATGGTATTTATGTATGGACATTTATTACTTATAATGAAAAAAATAAATTATATAAAATAAATATTAGAAGTAGAGGACCTGTTATTAATGAAATAGCTGCTAAATATAATGGTGGTGGACATAAACTTGCAAGTGGTGTTAGAACTGAAGATGAAAAAGATGTTGATAAGTTATTAAAAGACTTAGATGAAGCTTGTAAGGTTTATAAAGAAGAAAATAAACTAAAGTGATTTAATATCACTTTTTTTATTTTTTTGATATAATCATGCTAAGGAGAGTTTATTATGGGATTAAAGTTAGAAAATGTTTCGAAGACATTTGGAAGAAAAAAAGTAGTAGATGATATATCTATTAATTTAGATAAACCATCTGTGTTTGGTCTTCTTGGAACTAATGGTGCTGGTAAGACTACTACTATTAGAATGCTTTTAGGTATTATTAAAAAAGATAGTGGTGTTATTACTTGGAATGGTAAAGAAGTTTCAAGAAAGAGTGTAAATTTTGGCTATTTACCTGAAGAAAGAGGAGTATATCCTAAAGTTAAGATAATGGATCAATTATTATACTTTGCTGAACTTAAGGGTATGAAAAAAGAAGATGCTATTAAGTCAATTGAATATTGGGCTAAAAAGTTAAAAATAGAAGAGTATTTAGAAATGACTGCTGAAAAGTTAAGTAAAGGTAATCAACAAAAGGTTCAATTTTTAACTGCAGTTATTCATGATCCTGAGTTAGTAGTTTTAGACGAACCATTCTCAGGTTTAGATCCAGTAAATACTGAAATACTAAAGAATGCTATTATTGATTTAGTTAAAAAAGGTAAATATATTATTATGTCTGCTCATGAAATGCATACTATTCAAGAATTTTGTAGTGATATAGTTATTTTAAATAAGGGTAAAACTGTATTAAAAGGTAACTTAAAAGATATTAGAAATTCTTATGATGCTAATAGAGTTGAAATAGAAACTAGTGATTCTATTAAATCTATTATTAAAGAATTAAAATTAAAAGTAGAAAATGAACATGATAATAATTATACAATATTAATAAATAGTGAAGATGAAGGTCATAAATTATTAAAAGAAGTTATTAAAGCTAAGATAGAAGTAACAAGATTTGAAATTATGAGACCTACATTAAATGATATATTTATTGAAAAGGTAGGTGATAATAAATGAGAGATATGTTTACAGTAATGAAGTTTACTATTAAAGATATGTTAAAAAGAAAATCATTTATTATATCTACAATAGTATTACTTGCTATGATTGTTGTAGGATTTAATATTCCAAATATAATTAAAGCATTTGATGATGGAACACCTGAAAAGTTAGTTATTTCTGACCCTAATAATATTTATGGTGATGAATTAGTTAATATGTTTAATAAGTGTGAACCTAATCAAAATTGTGTTAATTATGATGTAAGTGTTACTAAGGACAATATTGATGAATTAAAGAAAAAGATTGAAGACGAAGAAATAGAAAGTGCTATTTTAGTAGAAAACGATGGTATAACTTATAATGGATTAAAATTTACTTATATAGTTAAGAATGCTATGTATGTTCAATCTATTCCTGAAGATATTTATTTAAGATTAACTATGACTTATAGAGCTATGGAAATATCTAAGTTAAATTTAAGTGATGAAGATTTAGCTAAGATTAATCCTAATTATCAAGTTGAAATTAAACAAACTGAAGAAGAAGCTAAAGGTAATATTTTAGCAATTATGATGTTATCAATTGTGTTATTCTATGCAGTATACTTTAATGCATTCCAAGTATCATCTGCAATAACTACAGAAAAGACATCAAAGATTATTGAAACCTTAGTTACATCAACTAGTCCTAAGAATATAGTTATAGGTAAAACACTAGGTATTGGTGTAGTTGGATTATTCCAATTATTATTACTAGTTGGTACTGCTATATTTAGTGCTAGAGCATTTATGGATCCGGAACTAATAAATTCATTACTAGATTTATCTACAATTACTTGGACATTAGGTTTAATTACATTTGTATATTTCATTTTAGGTTATTTAGCTTATGCTGTTCTTTATGCTTTAACTGGATCTACTGTATCTAAACCTGAAGATGTACAAAGTGCTAATGGACCTGTATCGTTAATTGGTGTTGCATGTTTTTATCTAGCATACTTTACCATGATGGATCCTGCTAGTGAATTAAATGCATTTGCTGCAATGTTCCCATTCTCATCACCATTTTGTATGCCACTTAGATTAATGATGGGACTTGCAAGTACAACTGATGTATTAATATCTTTAGGTATTTTAGTAGTAACAATATTTGTTGTTGCTAAGATAGCAATTAGAATTTATTCTAATGCAATATTAAATTATGGTACTAAATTAAGTATTAAAGATATAATAACTTTATATAAACAAAAGTAAGAAATTT
>CAMOFW010000084.1 GCA_946613765.1 uncultured Mycoplasmatota bacterium | reverse complement strand
TCAGCAAACATATCACCTACAACTTCTGGGTCAGCCTTACATTCTTTTTTTAAATACTGTAATGTACCAAATGTTTCATCACCAATATTTCTAGAAAACTGCCCAGTATCTAAATAAATACCTCCATATAAGTAATTAGCTATTTCTGGAGTAATCTTAATCTTAAATTCCCTCAATAACATTGTCACTATTTCTGATGCACTAGAATAACTAGTATCAATAAACTCATAATTAGATTTAACAGTATCTTTATCAGGATCATGATGATCAATAATAACTATATTATCAGGATTAGTTAAATATTCTTTAACACTTACCTTATAATCTTTATTTACATCAGATAATATAAATCCATCATTTTTAGAAGCTATACTACAATATTTATTTAAATTAATTATATTAAAATTTTTCTTTTCTTTTTCAATTAATTCTTTAATACTAGAATCAATACTAGAAGGTGAATCATTCATAACAATATCACAGTCTTTTTTATACTTTCTAGCAAGTAAAGATAAACCTATTGAAGATGCAATAGCATCGCAATCAACACCATTATGAGGCACTATAATTGTTTTATCAGTTTTATTAATATTATACTCAACTTTATCTTTTAGTTCTTTAATATCAATCATATAATATCTCCTTTGAGCGGTATTATACTCTCAATTTTTTAAAAAAGCAAATCAGTGTTCGTTCATAAACAAAAAAGCCCGTAACAACGGACTTTTTTATTTATCATACTCATCTAAAAATGACTTATATTCACCATCTTTTTTAGTACCTAATACACAAGATAAATTAACATTATTTAAAGAATTAAATATATTATCATCTATATCTTTATAGGTATTTCGAAGATTGCTTATTAATTGTTTTATTTCTTTTCGTTTGCCTTGATTTTCCTTTTCTGTTCTAGCAGTAAACTTACAAGCACAATTCAAAAATTTTAATTCATTATAATCTCTCCAGGCAATAATAGCTTGTTCTTTAACATAATAAAGAGGTCTAATTAACTCTAATCCTTCAAAATTATCACTATGAAGTTTAGGCATCATTGTTTTTAATTCAGCACCATAAAACATTGAAAGTAATGTTGTTTCAATAACATCATCAAAGTGATGACCTAAGGCTATTTTATTGCAGCCCAATTCTTTTGCTTTATTATATAAATGTCCCCTTCTTTGTCTTGCACATAAATAGCATGGGTTTATTGGATTTAATTTATTAGAAACATCAAAAATATCACTATTAAATATTTCTAAATCTATATTTAATAATTTTGCATTACTTTTAATTAATTCTAAGTTTTCTTCGTTATATCCAGGGTTCATAGCAACATACTTAACATCAAACTTAACTTTACCATGTTTATGCAGCTCTTCAACGCATTTAGCAAGTAAAAAAGAATCTTTACCTCCACTTATACAAACCATAATTTTATCATTTTCATTAATTAACTTATAATCTCTTACTGCTTTAGTAAATTTAGAATATATATCTTTTCTATAAGTAGTAATAATACTTCTTTCTATTTCTTGATATCTTTCCATATAAATCACCCTTTAAAAACAACAATATTATAAATTAAATATTTAAAAAAGTGAAGAATAAATCTTCACTTATCTACCATTAATTAATATTTTTAAATTTTTAATCAATAACTTAATAAATCCTATTTTATTTATATCTTCATCTACTATTAAATCTTCTTCCCTAACGATATTATTATCTTCATCTATTATTTCTACACTACCTACTTTACTTCCTTTACTTACAGGAGCTTTAATAATATCTTTATTTACTTTAAATGTATATTTCTTACTATCACTATTTATTTCTTCTACTTCATTAATATCTTCTCTAACACTTAATTTAGCATATTCTTTACTTCCTTTTTCTACATAAATATTACCTAAATCACTATTTTTATTTAATATATTATTTAACTTATAACTATTAAATGCATAATTTAACAATTCTGATGTTACTTTACTTCTTTCATCTGAGGTATCAACACCCATTAAAACACTAATAAATCTTATATTATTTTTCATAGCAGTAGCAGTTAAACAATATTTAGCATTATTTGTATATCCAGTTTTAAGTCCATCTACTCCTTTATAAAACCTAACTAACCTATTCGTATTAACCAACCATGTCCTAGATCCATCTTCTTTATTAAAATAATCTTCATAAGTTGAAGTAAATTTCAATATATCACTATGTTTAATTAATTCCTTTGCCATAACAGCCATATCATAAGCAGATGAATAATGTCCTTCACTATCAAGACCATGAACATTATTAAAATGAGTATCTTTTAAACCTAACTCTTCTACTTTATCATTCATCATTTTAACAAAGTTATCCAAACTACCACCGACATATTCTGCTAAAGCAACAGCTGCATCATTAGCACTAGCAATAGATATTCCCTTTAATAATTCACTTACTTTTATATTTGAATTTTCTTCTAAAAACATTTGAGATCCACCCATAGAGGAAGCATTATTACTTATATTAACTAAACTATCCATAGATATTTTACCATCATCTATTTTTTCCATAACAAGAAGCATAGTCATAATCTTTGTCATTGATGCTGGTGCAAGTTTTTCATGCGAATTTAATTCATATAATACTTTACCAGTAGAATATTCCATTAACACCCCACTCTTAGCACTACCTAAATCTAAAGCATTAACTTTAAAACAAACAAAGAAAATAACAATAAAGAATAATATCTTTTTCATATCTTTCACCTAATAAAAAATATTCAAATATTTAATATTTATGATATTATATATTATAAGAATGGAGAATTTACCATGAGTGAAAATAAAAAGAAAACAAAAACTACACCAAAAAAAGAAGAAAAGATAAATGAATTCTACAACTTATTAGATAATGACTCTAATCATCTAATACTAAAAATTATATCTTTAATATTAGTTATTCTAGTTGGTGTATTTGCAGTATACAAATTGGTTATTAGTGATACACGTTTTATAGTATCATCTAACATAACTAAAACATATGAACTTCTAGCAAATAATATAATTAGATTAAGTAAAAGCGAAATCTTTAATAACAAATATAATTTAACTGGTGTTTTATCATTTAATACCACTGATAAAAAATATAAAGATTTAAATGATAATTTATATGCTATTAATTTAAATATTGATAAAGATAATAACAAATATGATTTTAATTTAAATATAGATAATATGTTAGATGCATCATATTTAATATCCAACAACAATACTTATTTA
>CAMOFW010000083.1 GCA_946613765.1 uncultured Mycoplasmatota bacterium | reverse complement strand
CCCAAATAATTAAAAAGAATCCTTAAAAACATAAAGACGATTAATAACCGCGGTTCCACTTTATTTATTCCTAAGAATCCCTCAAAATACATTACTGATAGGTTTCCAAGCCCGTCATCGCATTCATAAATACATTTAAATTATAACACTCATACTTAAATAAATCAATTATTTTTGATTATAAACAACTAATCTATGTTGTGCACGAGTAATAGCTACATAATATAAATATTTCTCATCTATATTATATCTATTATTCTTATCCGTATATATAATAACACTATCAAATTCTAACCCTTTAGCCATATATACTGGCGTTACAATAAAGTTTCTATTAAATTTCTTACTATTACCATCTATTTTAGATATACCCTTACTTTTTAATAATTCATATATCATATTACATTCATCCATATTCTTAGTAATAATAGCTAAACTTTTACCACTATTCATAGATTTATCTATATCAATAGTAAGTTCTTCTAATAAATTATCTTCTTCTCTTTCTATAACAGGCATCTTTTCATTTCTACGAATAGCTGATACATGTTTAAGTCCAAGCACTCTATTACTATATTCTATTATCTCTTCCGTAGATCTATATGTCTTAGTAAGTTCTATGTATTTACTACTAGGAAGTATATTACATAAATCTTCTAAACTATCATATTTATAATATGGATTAATTGTTTGGTTAACATCTCCAAGTATTGTATACGAAGCATTCTTAAATATCTTACTAATTAATTTTATTTGTCCTAAAGAATAATCTTGTGCTTCATCAATTACTATTTCTTTAATATAAGTATTATAATTATATCCAAATAACTTACATTTCATATAAACATATAAACAAGCATCATCATAATTAATAATATTTTTATTATTTTTAATATAACTAATATCTCTTCTTATATCACTATATTCACTAATAAAAAAATCTATATAAGTATCTAATAAATTTAATTTAATATTAAGTCTATCATATAACTCTTTCATTATCTTCTTACTTTTACCAAGACTACCATTAAAATTATTTTCACTAATCTTATCAGCCATAAACTTAATTCTTTCACTAATAGGAAACTTACTATACCTATCTTTTAACATATAATTAAGTTCATCTATTGTATAACTATAATCTCTTGTAAATAAATCATCTATAAATTTTAATTTATTAGTTATATTATCTATATATTTATCAATATCTAAATATACTTTATCACTTTGTTTATATTTAATAAAATCAAAGTCATTCTTTTCACTATAACTTCTTTCAATAAAATCAGTAAAAGTTTCAACCTTTTTAAACTCCTTTATTTCCATATCAAGAAAATCATTAATAGTTGTTTGCATTGTATTATCTTCACCAAGTTCAGGTAAAACATTAGATATATATTCTGAAAATACTTTATTTGGAGAAAATATTAATACATTATTAGATTTTAAATTATCAATTTTATATAAAAGAAATGCTATTCTATGAAGTGCTACACTAGTCTTCCCTGATCCAGCTATTCCCTGTACTATTAAGTTTTTATCATCTGTATTTCTAATTACTTTATTTTGTTCTGCTTGAATAGTATTAACAATATTTTTCATCTTATCAGATGATTCACTAGCAAGTACTTCTTGTAATAATTCATCATCAATATTTATATTATTATCAAATACATGTAATAATTTAGCATCCTTAATTGTATATTGTCTTTTCCTTGTAATCTCTCCATATATTCTTCCCATCGGAGCTAAATAATTAGCCTTTCCCACTTCATAATCATAAAATAAATTACATATAGGACTTCTCCAATCATGTACATAGTATTTATTATCATCATCTGTTACGTGTGTAATACCAATATATACTTCATCGATTCCATCATCACTCTTAAAAACAATTGACCCAAAATAAGGATTATTCTGTATTTTAAATAGTTTCTGTAAATACTCTCCCTTATTCATCATCATCCTAATTTCTAAGTCATTATCACTCATCATGGTTTTAAGTTCTGCAGGATCCATATCACTTCTGTTATCCCACATAAACTTTTTAAATTCAAGAACTTTATCATCTCTTTCATATAGTTCTTGTCCTAATACACTAATCTTACTTCTAATAAGATTAACTGTATCTTCAAGCCTTTTTTCCTCAAGTATTACCTCATTCTTAGATAATTCCAAAATACACCTCCATACACGCAAAAAAACGCTTCTTTTTTCTCAAAAAAACGTTTATCTATCAAACTAAAATATTGCAAGTCCTTATAAATATACCACTAATTCTTCTAAAAAGTCAATTAAAAAGCAAAAATTATTTAAAATTAATATTTTTAAGTATCATTATTAAACATTCCTTATCCTTAAATTCACTCACACTAAACCATTTCTTACCTAAATCTTTAAAAGAAGCCCCGCAAGAGTACAACTTAACTCTATCTACAATTATAAATCTATCATGAAATGAACTATTATTTATAAAAATAACATTACTATATTGACTTTCATATTTTTTCTTTAACATTACATTTATATTTTTAGATATAATTATTATTTTTCTATTTATATCTTTTAATATATCTAATAGTTCTTTACCAGCATAATTATCAATAATAATTATTTCTTTTTTTGCCTCATTTAAAATATTAATTAGCAATGAATAAGCATCATAAAATTCTCCTTCAAAAAATATCTTATTTTTAATAATATCTTTTGGATTAAATCTATCAAATAATTCATCTATCCTTTTAGTATTATTATCAACTTTATCTTCTAATAATAATACTCTATTTGGTAAAAAATATTTATTATAATTTATATAATGTCTCATTTTAACAAATGTATCCATAATTCTAATACTTACTTGAACAGCTTCTTTAGATTTTAATATTGTCGCTAACATATATACACCTTGTTCTGTAAATACTCTAGATCCATATTTTATATTTAATCCTCTTCGTATTTTCAAGGTCGAAATTTTCGACCTTGAAATATTTACTGTTTCATCTATGGATAATTTCCAACTAAATCTTTTTGGAAACTTTTCAGGATTATTCCTTACTGCTTCATTTATTCTCTTTGTTTCAACATTATAAAGTTTGGCTAATTCACTATCTAACATTACCTCTTTTTCATCAATTTCATAAATCATTTCCTCAATACTAATTATTTCTTTTTCCATTATTTCATTCATTTTATTCCTCCTTAAAAATAATAAAAAAGAGACACTTATTCCTAAAAATAAGTATCTCGCATGCATGCAATCTTTCTATCTTACCTTAA
>CAMOFW010000082.1 GCA_946613765.1 uncultured Mycoplasmatota bacterium | reverse complement strand
TTTATACAACTAGTAGTAATAGTTTTATCTACCACAGTTTCTATTTTATGAAAACCACAACATCTAACCATAAAATCTTTAAATGTCATATCACAAATTTTAAATATTTCCATTTCATAATAATTAGCATTTAACCTTAAATTATAAAAGAATTCATATAAAGAACCATAAGCACTTTCAATTCCAATAGCTAATTCTAATAAAGTTTTATCATAACATTTAGCTTCACCTTGTAAATCAGATTTCATCTTCCAGTCTAACGCATCATAATTATCATTTTTCAAAAAAAAGCACTTATCATAAAAATTATAATAATAATAAATATCTCCTAAAGTTAAATAACCATTATCTATGTGTTCTCTTACAGTATCAAAATAATACTTAGGATCTAAACTCTCTAGATTAAGATCTAATTTTTTTACTATTTTACTAAATTCAAATCTAATATTATTATGCTTATGATCATCAACATGAAATAAATGTTTATTAGGTGTTAAATAATAACTATCACTTATTCTTACATCTTTCATAATTCTTTTAGCTGGAATATATATTTCAAAATTATTAATTGCCTCTATACATGCATTACATTCTTCTTCTAATTCCTTAGGTAATCTATTTTGTCCTTTTAATATCTTAGAACTAAATTCAATATAATCTAATATTGTATACTTATTTGTTAATATATGTTTTCTTACATTAAAAAATTGTTCAATATTATATAAATATTCAGCAATCTTATCATCTAATTCAACTGCTAAATAATTCTTTTCTGTAATAAAATCCCTAAAGTTATAACTCATCAAACCCTTTTTAGCAAACTCTATTTCTCTATTATGCCAAATATAATCTCCCAAAGTCATAGCTAAATCTTTTATATCACATTTAAATTCTAAATCATCATCTTTATGTATAGATATATACTCAGTTAATAATTCCATCATTTTATTAAAACCATTATTAGTTATACCTAACTCATTAAATCCTTTTGTACCTTTTTTTAATTCATTATATAAATCATATTTACCATATCTATAATGATCTAATCCATATTCAACATCATAATTATTTAATATATTACTAGCTGTTTCTCCTCTTTCAAAATCTACCCAATAATTAGTAAATTCCATTGACTCCTCTTCTTTGGTTAAATGAAGTGGATTTAATTCATCTAATAAACCAATTAATTTAGCACATCTATAAGATAAATCTCCAGATAAATAATTAAGCTTAACTATTCTTGCAGCATCTCTTTTTTCTAATTTAACAGTAATATTTTTATAATCATTTAATTCTTTAAAAAAAGGTATCATAAGCAAGCCTCCATAAATTAATTATTTATTATAAATAAAAAAGTATTACTTTTCAATAATACTTTTTAATTTATCATGTATTTTTACCATTGCATATGTATCTAATTCACAATATCTAAGTAATGCTTCTCTTAAAGTTTTTTTATCTTCATCATTTAAATTCTTTAATGATAAGAAACTTCTTGATGCTTCATCACCTTTATGAACTAAATTAAGATTATGATAATCTAAACTAGGATCATTAGGAAACAAAGCAGGTAAAACAAACTTAATTGAAAATGAACCAAACATATCTTTACAATAATAATCCCTATTTTTAAATGGTACAATTAAATCTTTTATATGATCATGTATATTCATTAAATGATCACTAAGATCTGGATAAATACTAGCTAAATGTTTAATAATCATTTTTTCAAAAGCCATATTATATGCAAGTACACAAGAATCTTTAGGTATATCATTAACTAACTGTTCAGCCAATTTTCTTCTTGGATCTTTACCACTTTCTCCTAAGTATTCTTTGTGTAATAATTCACCTTCTTCACTCAATCTATAATGAAGTGAATATTGAAAAGGTAATTGCATATATGGATTAGTATTATCAAATTCAGGTACTGCAACCTGATATGATTCAAAATCTAAATAATATATTGGATAATAATACTTATCTAATTCCTTTTTAATATTTTCTTTATTTATATATGGCTCTAAATCATTTAATTCAAATTCTATTTGTTGTTTATATTTATTATTAATATTAGTATCTAATAAATCTTCATATGATACTTTACCTTCATTATATAATTTAATCTTACTAGTTAATTGCATACCCCTAATATTAAATATATTATTCTCTGGTAAATGTCTAGAACAATATTTAAAGTATGGACAAGGATAAGGACTAAAACAATATTCTCCTAAATCTTTATCTCTTTCTTTATCACTTTCCATATAATTACTAATCTTATCAATAGTATTCTTAACTAAATCTTGTTTTTCAATTACTACTTCAGTAATATCATTAAACTTAAATAACTTATCTAATTCTAGTTCTCCATGTCTTACATAAGAACTATCTACTGTAACAACATAAGTTTTAACAACATTTAAACCTAAATTAGTTAATACATAGTATTGAAAAGATACATCATCTAAATATACATCACTTACATGAGTAGAACTCTTAACTTCATATAATTCATAAGTATTACCTACTTTTTTTAATATATCAACACTACAAAAATTATTATTATAAGAAAAAGATGCTTCACATAAATTAATATTTTCTTCTTTTAAATAATTTTTAGTATCTTCTATCATCTTAGATAAATCTTTATTAAATTCAACTACTTTATAATTAGAAAATAACTTTTGTGCAAGTATACCTATATCAGTACCATTATCTAATACTGCCTCATTATTTATTTCTTCTTTAACTTCTTTTTTATACTTATCTAACCATAGTATTTTTTCACATTGTAATCCTAAAGTATATTTAGATTTTGATAAATACATTACTATCACCCTAAAATAATTTTAATACATTTGACATTTTTAATCAATTATATTAGAATAACAAACCAATAAAGAGGTACAGATTATGGATAAATTATTACAAATCGACTTAAGTGATGTAAAAACAGTCATGGATTTGTATTTGAGCAAAGTTCATTATCCACATCTAGATAAAAATACAAATAAACAAGTAGTCGAAATAGGACTTAAAAATTATATTATAAATAAGATTAATGAAGCTAATAGCCTATTAAGAGTAAATGATACGATAGAACTATATCAATTAGTTGAAGATTTATCATTATTATCAGGTATTAATAATGATAGAAATATTTCATACTTAATAGAATACTTATTATTTATAATGAGTAATGAACAACAATATCCAATTAAATGGAATATAGTAGATAACGATGATTATGCAGTACAACCAAACATAATACAACATTATGATATAATAACAAGTATAGAAACAAGTGCATACCCAAATTCATCATC
>CAMOFW010000081.1 GCA_946613765.1 uncultured Mycoplasmatota bacterium | reverse complement strand
CATAATTATAATTAGAATACATTTTATTTAAATTAAAGGATAATAATAACTCCATAATTATAAATAGTACTAATAAGTATTTGACAAATGAATATCTATTAAAAATAAAAGATAAACTATACAAAATTATCAATATAGAATTAATAATCCAAAAATTCATATCTGCATTTCCATAGTAGATAAAAACTAATGAAACTATATTTAATAACATTAATGCTATAAATAATAGTTTTTTAGGATTTATATTAGTATTAACAGAATCTCCTGCAATCAAACACATAATAAAAATAAATATAAATGAATGTCTAAAGAAACCACCATTACTAACCCTCATAAAATTAAAAATAAAATTTATTTCTATAGATATAAAAGGTAAAAAATAAATTAATAATAAACTAATATAAAGTACTTTCCTTTTATTATTTGTTTTACTAAATAAATAGTTAAAGAATAAAATTAAAACAACTATACTTACAGATATATTAGGGCCTTTAATAAGATTACCAACTCTATCTATAAAACTATAAGAGAATAATCTATATAAGTATTCAATAAAAGTAGCATTATAAATATATGCATCAGTATAAAATAAATGATTACCTGCTGATGTAGATAAAGAGGCATCTTTAAGAAAAGGAACTAATAATATAGATATACTACCTCCAGCTAATAAAGATGTTAAAGAAAATAATAATATATTTTTAATATTTAATTTTTTATTAATAAAACAATATAAAAAGTAATATAAAACTATAAATACACATACAAACATAGATAAATAATAATTACATAAAATACTTAATGCTAATGTAATAAAATAACCTAATGTTTTATTATTATCTATCAGTTTCTCTAAATACTTAATTATAAGTGGTAATAAAGCTACTACAGGTAACCATTGGATATGTTCATGGTAAGCAATAATCCAACCACTAAAAGCATAAGAAATAGCAATTAAAACATAATAAATATTATCTTTTTTATATTTATATTTAAAATAAGAATACATAGAAAAAGATGATAACACTAAAAAGAATAATATAAATATAAATATAAATGATTGAATATTTTTAAATAGAATACTTAAAAACATCAAAGGACAAGATAAATAAGTAAAAAATAACTTATAAAAAGGAAAACCTAATCCTGAATTAAATGAATATTTTAAAGATAATCCATTTAATAATCTATATTTGAAATTATATATATAATAACAATATTGATATTCCATATCTCTAAAATAAATATTATTAGAGCCAAATGGATGAATATTGTTTTTAAAAAGATATGCACAGAAAATAATTATTACTGATAATAATAAAATAAAATAATTTTTATACTTTTTAATTATTTTCATCATCTTCACCTTTTAACATTATAACATAAAAAAAGAGAACACTAAGTTCTCTTTTTAACTATTTAAAGACATTCTTTAAAATAATAGTCTTAGTTCTAGACATCTCATGTAATGTAGACATTATACCTTCATTACCTATTCCAGAATACTTCCAACCACCAAATGGTTGTTCAAAAGATCTAAAGAAACTTGCTCCATTAATTACGAATCCACCTGATTCACATTTTTCAGCAGCTTTGAATGCTTTATTCATATTATTTGTAATAATACCACCACTTAAACCAAATTTAGACTGGTTAGCAATTTCTAATGCTTCTTCGATAGTATCAAATCCTATAACCGGGATTACTGGTCCAAAGATTTCCATATCTTTAGCAACATCCATATCTTTAGTTACTGCATCAATTATTGTAGGTTCAAAGAAAGCACCCTTTCTTCTACCACCTTTAACAATCTTAGCTCCTGCTGCCACTGTATCATTTACTTGTTTTTCAACTTCAATAGCAGCTCCTTCTGAAATAAGACATCCAATATCACTTGTTGGATCACTTGGCATACCAACTTTAAGTGTATCTATTTTTTCAGACATTTTTTTAATAAATTCATCTTTAATAGAATTTTCTACTAAGAATCTCTTAGAAGCACAACAAACTTGTCCGGTGTTATAAAGTCTACCCCAAACAACTTCGTTAACTGCTAAATCTAAGTCTCCATCAGCACATATAATCATAGCATCATTTCCACCTAATTCTAGAGATGAATGAGCACAATGATCTACGGCTTTCTTAGCAGCATCAATACCTGCTTCAGTAGATCCTGTTAAAGTAACCATAGCTACTTTAGGATTACTTGTTAATGCAGATCCAACTACAGAACCAGCACCGTGTACTACTTCTATAACACCAGCTGGTACTCCTGCTTCAACTAATAATTCTACATATTTAGTTAAAGTAAGTGGATTTACACTTGCAGGTTTTAATATTACTGAATTACCCATTAATAATGCAGGTGGTACTTTATTAATAAAAATATCACTTGGAAAATTAAATGGAATAATTGCTACTACAACACCTAATGCTTGTTGCATTGTATATTGTAGAGTATTTTCTTGTCCTGCTTCAGTTCCTCTTGGAATCATGTTTCCATAGTCATGTTTAACTTTTTCAACATAAGCAGGAACACCAATAGCAATATTACCTATTTCAGCAATTGCTTCTTTAATTGGTTTACCAGTTTCATCTGATAATAATTTAGCTAACTCAGCTTGATGCTCAGCAACTAAATCTTTAAATTTCAACATCGCTTCACAGCGAGTAAGTAAAGGAGTTTCTTCCCAAGCTTTTTGTGCAGCATAAGCTTCATCAACAGCTTTATTAACTTCCTCTACTGAAAGACTAGGAACAGTATCTACTAATTCATTAGTAGCAGGATTTGTTACTTGGATAGTTTCTCCTGATGCAGCATCTACCCAATCTTTTCCGATTAAACTCTTCATTTAAATCCTATTTCTTAAATCCAGTATAAGAAAGTGATAATCCACCTACTGTATTACCAGAGTGTTCATTTATACCATATTCACCAAATGTAAATACCATTAAGAACTCTCTATCACCAGTAGCTTTCTTAACTTCAGGATAAATCTCTTCTTCTTTACCTTTCAATGAAAGACCTAGTCTTCTTCCACCACAGTGTACTAAGAAGAAGGAATCAGCAGCTCCTCCAATTTTTTCATCAACTTCCTTGATAGTTTTTGGATTAGCTTGAACCATTTCTTCTGGTTCTAAATGTAAATGAATAATAGCTGTATTAGGAACCATATTAGCACCAATACTTAATGAACCATTTTCATTTGCACCCATTGGATGACGAACAGCTGTAACTCTACCAATTGGATCTTTAACTCCTAGCGGATCAAATATAGATGCAGCAAGCATGTTTCCACCCATTACTTCATCCTTATTAAATCCAGTCCACTCAATATATTTATCAAGCGCAGGAACATGATCAATTTCAGCAAGTTCTCTCTTACCATTAACTTTAGTAATGATACCAGCTTGTTCAGTTTCAGTAAATTGTCCATTATAGATATTAGCCATTGGAGCGTCACTTACAAAGAATGCAACTGCACATCCATCAGCAAAAATCTTATCATCACAGATAATAGACCATTTACCTTCAACAGTGTTATCAGCAGCAGAACCACCAAACACTGGTA
>CAMOFW010000080.1 GCA_946613765.1 uncultured Mycoplasmatota bacterium | reverse complement strand
CATACTAATTGCTATTAATATAACTGCATGTATAGGATTTAACTCTGCTACATTTTCTAATGTAGTTAAATCATATAATAAATTATTAATTGGAATAATTAACAATAGTGCTATTACAATACCAAGTAATCCAGATACTAAACCAATAATAGTTGTTTCAGCATTAAATACTCTTTTAATATCTTTCTTACGTGCACCCAAACTTCTAAGAATACCAATCTCTTTAGTTCTTTCTAATACACTAATATATGTAATTATACCAAGCATAATAGATGATACAACTAAAGATATCGCACTAAACGCAATTAATACTGCAGTAATACCATCCATAATTGAACCAGACATATTACTAATTAATTCAGCTTGATTAATAAATGATACTTTATCTTTTTCTTCTTTACCTTCATTATATTTATTTAAATATTCAACTATCTTTTCAGTAGAATCAAAATCATTAGGATAAATATATATAACCCCAGGAGTTTCAATAGCACCTAAATTTAATAAAGTCATATGTCTTTCGTATTTACCCATTTCAGTAGTAGTATCAAATTCTAATCCAGTTAATACATTATAATTAGCTTTTTCTTGTTCTTTAACTATTTTAGAATTCTTAGCACTTTCCTTAACATAATCTTGTAATTTATTTGAAGTATATAAAGAAGACTTACTATCTCTTAATCCAATTGAACTATATTTATCTTCTTTAATTCTAATAATACCAACTACTTTTAATGTTAAATTAGAACTATCATTATACATCTTTTCATTTATCATATCTGGAATAAATAAACTTCCAATATTATTATAATATATATCATTATTAACTAATTTAATAGTACAATTTAAAATATCATTAAATGTATATTCATCACCATTTAAATTTAAAGCTTTAACTAAATCAGATGAAATCATATTAGACTTAGATACTTCAACTACTATTTCATCTTTTTCAACAGGTAATCTACCTTCTAAGACATCATAATAATTCTCTAAAATAGTATTTTTATTTTCATCATATTTTATAGGAATAGGCATAATATTAACATTTAATCTATCTAAATTAATATACTTATCCCCACTCTTTTGAATAAGATTCATTTTTATACTATTATCTACTAATGTAGATGAAACATATTCTTTAGGAATATTATTTATATATTCCATATATTCATCATTAATAGGATTAATAGAAGTAGCAAATACATTACTCTTATCTTCATCTATTTTTTTAACTATCTTTTCATCAGTAAAATCATTTTCTTCCTCTTCTTGAGTCATACCTGAATTAGAAGAAAAAGCACTTCTTATAGATTCAGCAGTAATATTTTGCTTTGTAGCACTAATAATTATTGGCATAGCATCACTAACTTGATGTTCAAAATCATCAATTTTATTTTGAAAGCCATTAGATAGTGATAATATTAATGCAATACCAATAATACCTATTGATGAAGCAAATGCTGTTATTAATGTTCTACCCTTTTTAGTTTTAATATTATTTAATGATAAATATAATGCAGTAAAGAAAGACATCTTAGTTTTCTTTAATTTATATTCACTATCTTCTTCTTCGCTATCATATTTATTAGAATCATTAATAATTTCTCCATCTTTCATATTAATAACTCTAGATGCATAATCTTTAGCTAAATCAGGATTATGTGTAACCATAATAACTAATTTATCTTCAGCTATCTCTTTTATTAATTTCATGATTTGAACACTGGTTTTAGTATCTAATGCACCAGTTGGTTCATCTGCTAATATTATTTCAGGATCATTTGCTAAAGCTCTAGCAATAGCAACTCTTTGCATTTGTCCACCAGAAAGTTGATTAGGTTTCTTATGCATATGATCTTCTAAACCAACCTTTTTTAATAATTCTTTAGCTTTCTTTCTTCTTACTTTATATTTCTTACCAGATAAAGTCATACCCATTTCGACATTATCTAAAATAGATATATGACTAATTAAATTATAACTTTGAAATATAAATCCAATAGATTTATTTCTATAAGCATCAAAATCTTTATCTTTAAACTTTTTAGTAGATTTACCCTTTATTAATAAATCACCACTATCATATCTATCTAAACCACCAATTATATTAAGTAATGTTGTTTTACCACTACCAGATGGTCCTAATATAGCAACAAATTCATTCTTTCTAAACTTTAAATTTATTCCATTTAAAGCATGTTGAATAAAACTGCCAGTTTTATAACTTTTCTTAATATTCTTTAACTCTAACATATTATTCCTCCATATCACTAATAATACCATATTTTATTGATTATTAAACTAAATTGTGTTATAAATTATTTAGGGACGACATCTAAAGTGATTAATTTAGATGTTTGTGCCTTAGGTTTTTTAGGCATTCATCTTTGAATGTCCTTTTTAATTTCTAAAAATTATCCATACCAAAACCCCCACGGTTTTATATATGTAACTTATGTCATTTTAAGATCATAAGAATAATTGTTATAATTAATAATATAATTATGATATAAGAATACTTATTCATAAATTATACCTCCTTAATATTCATTAAGGCATAAACATTCACTTAACCAAAATAGATGCGTCAACATCCTTATAACACATAAGTATTAAAAAAACAAATTTCAATTTTTATTCTAAAACATCACAATAATTTAACAATCTTATAGCAATAAAAAAATAATTGAAAACATCTCATTTCAATTATTTTTATTTTGCACTATTTTTAATCTAAAAATAATCATAATATTTTACATAACTTTACACAAATAGCTTACTTATACTACCAATAAAATCACTTAAACCACTTTCAATAAAGTTGTTTATTGAATTAGATAAACTACTTCCCACCCTTGACATAGTTGAAGAATAATCAACATAATCATCACCTAAATAGTTTTTAATATCCACTACTTCATTATTATTTATATCACGCTCAAACTCTTCTTTCTTTTCATTTGTAATAATAGCTTTCTTGGAATTACTTAATTCATAATAACCACTATTATAAGCAAGTATATAAGATACAAACACAATAAATAACATACCTAATATTATAAAAAAATAATTATTATTCTTTTTTATATATCATCATCTCCAATATATTCACTTAATACATCAGCAAATACTTTAATACTATTACTAACTTCTAATATATTATTATCTACTCCACCTATTTCTACTACTATAAGATTATGAGAAAAGTCTTGATTATATACCCCATTTACACCTAACCCTTCTTTTTTTAATACTCCCCTTGATATTCCATTAACTTTCTTATTTAACATATCACTTAATTCATTAGATAATTTCAAATTATATTCATATGATTCATTTTCTAATCCAACTATAAACATAATCTTAGCATATACCTTATCACTTTCTAATGTAGTCTTATCATAATTAGATGAATCTCTATGTATATCTATATAATATTCATAATTATTATTCTTTTCTAATAATAATCTACTAGCTTTATATGAATCCTTATATATCCAATTATTATCATCTAATATCTTTTTAATACTATTTAATTCTACATAAGATTCTATATTATTATTTTTTAAATTTTCTTGTATTTCATATGATGCTATTTTAACATTAGGTATAACTGAATATTCACTACTATAATCTAATCTATATTCTTCACT
>CAMOFW010000079.1 GCA_946613765.1 uncultured Mycoplasmatota bacterium | reverse complement strand
CTATAGTTAATAATAAACTAGTAATAAACATTCTAATTATTAATTTATAATCACCTTTAATATATCTTAAAAATATATCTAATAGTTTATTTTCTTTAGAGTAATTAATAATATTAGATATTAAACTAAATTCAATAATAATATCTTTGTAGATGCTTTTAAATTCATCATACTTTAATTTATTTAATCCTTTTGCTGGATCCATAACTAATATATATTTTTTAGTTATTTCATAAACTACAATATAATGTCTTAAACCATTTTTTAATTCTACGTAGGAAATAAACGGATACACTAATTTACTCTTTATTAAATCATCAAAAGTTATTCTTGTACCTCTTCCATCTAATCCGTACCTTTTAGCTGCAGCAATTAAATTAAAAGCACTAATGCCAGATGAACTAATACATGAATCAACTTTAATTTTTTCTAATGATATATTACCACCATAATATTTAATAATTGATAATAAACAAGCAGCACCACAATCCTTAATATCTTGTTGTCTAACAACCACTCTTTTTAACATATCTTAATTCTCCCTTCATAAGATATATTATCGATAAGTTGCTTATTTCCTTTTTTTTAAATAAAAAAAATGCAAAATTTACTTAAATTTTACATTTTTACCTTTTTTCTTAGGTGATTTCTTTACACCTTTAGCGTCAATAACCATATTTCTAATATCATTCAATTCTTTTCTTAAATCTTTAGCTAAATTAGGATAATTCTTAATTAAACGGTTTTGTTTAAACTTAATCTTAGCAAGTTGACCTTTATGCTTACTTTCAAACATTTGAGGTATTAATTTTAATTTATCCCTCTTTAATTCTTCAGCAGCAATTAATCTTGAACGTAAATTATAAGCAATAACAACCGACCAAATAAAATCAGCCACCACAATAATAAATAATAAAATAGATATTATTATTAAATACTTACTGTTAATACTTAATATTATATTATCAACTACAGGATTAACAATATATAAAACAATTAATATACCAAATCCAAAAAGAATTGAATTTTGTAAACATATTCTTCCGTTAATACTATCTTTTCTATAAGAATAATCCCACCATTTATTATTAAATATTTTTTCAAATATATAACTAGTAAAATATTCTAATATAGATGTTATTAACATACCCATAACAAATACTATTATTGGATCATCTAAATAATCTTTTAAAGTATATATAGTCAATATTGCACCGAAGCCATAAATTGGACAAAGAGGTCCAAATAAGAAACCTCTATTAACCCATTTCTTTTGCAAGAAACTACAATATATAACTTCACTAATATAACCTAATACACTATATATAATAAATTGAATAAAAATATAGCTTATATTATACATAATTATCACCTATGTTATTTATTTTTATATAAATTCAATTCAACATCACTTGGCATACCATTATGACCTTTTAATGCTTCATCACCAATTTGTGGTGTAGAAGATCCAGCTCCAAATCCAACATTAGGACAACTCTTACTTCCTAAAATACAATCCATACATGTACTGAATTGTCCTTTAACATTATCCCATCCATCAATATAATGGAATAAAGCAAGAATAATTGATGGAACAAAGAATATTAATATACAAGCAATAGCTCTTCTTAAAAAACTTAATGCTTGTTTTTTAATACTGTCTTCTTTTCCTTCTAAAACAGCTTTAGACATTTCAAACATACCCATAATTATAATAATAATTGGAGCAACTATTTTAATAATAGTAACAAATATACCTACTAATCTAAAAGCAGCAACTATTTTAGGATTTTCATTTTTATCACATATTTGTAAAGCATCAGCTACATTTTCAACTGTTGGATCAGTTTTACCTGTAGAATTTCCACTGTTTTCTTCATCAGCTATCTTTTGTCTACTTTGAGTCATTAAATTATAATCTTCAGTTTCCTCACCAACTCTTTTATTAAAGGCATCTAATTGTGCTTGAGAACATACACCCTTTTGTAAAAGAGCATTTGCACTATTTTTAGCACTAGTAATTGCATTTTTCCAATCATTCATTAATGTTTCACAATTATCTTTTTTAATATCATAAGAGCAATTAGCTGTTTTAGCATCTGTTTGTTTTTCAACAACATTATTATATAGAACTTGTAATTGACTATCACAATCACTGTCTACCTTCACTTCACCTTGACTTGAACCATAGGAAGCAAAATCTCCACTTCCCCATCCATAAGCTTGATAAACTAAATTAATATAATCTACAGCTTCAGACATAGATGCTTTAACTAAAGGTTTACTAGAATCAGATGAATCACATGTAAGATTTGTTCTATTTAAATATTCCTTAGCATAATCACAACCTAAATAAAAAGTTGAAGAATCTTTAAGCAATATTATTTCCTTGTCTGATTTAGATACTAACATTGCTGCAGGACAAGAAGTATTATCTTGATATGAATAATTATTAATAACATCAGATAAACCACCCTTATTATCTAAATGTCCATTATGATTTAAAGCAGTATATTTTTTTCCACTACTATCCTTACAAGTATAATTTGAACTTCCACCTTTGTTAGTAAATTCACATGTAACATCACTTGCTGTACATGTTATACTTGAATCTGCTAATACATTTATTTGAACTACAAACATACTAACTATAAACAATATAATTAAATTAATTTTTTTCTTCATTTATATCAACTCTTCTCTATAATTATAACATAAAATCATTATATTTCTATCATAAATATTTAATACTTAACATATTTATTATTAGGTGATATTAATGAATAAAAAAAATCTTATATATGTATCTTTAATAAGTCTTATTTTAATACTTGGTATATATTATATTTCTATACCAAATAACATGTTAGAAAACATCGAACCAACCATATCTGAATCAATTGATACAACACCAAGTGATGAAATAAGTTCTCTAGTAGGTCTACGTGTTGAAAATGAAGAAATGGTAATTGCTAAATTAGAAGACCTACAAAAAACAATTACTGATACATCTAAAACATTAGAAGAAAAAAATATTGCTTATGAACAACTTAAAAATTTAAATCAAATTAAAGGTAAACAAGAAGAAATTGAAAAACTTATCAAAAAAGAATTTAATTTTGATTCATTTGTTAAAATAAATGAAGATCAAATAAATATAGTTATTTCCAACAATAATCATAATAAAGAATTAGCAAATAACATTATTAAAAAAGTACAATCTATGTTTAAAGAAAAGAAATATATAACCATTAAATTTAACTAACATATAATATACTAGAGAGTGATTATATGAATATATTAACTACTAGAGAAAAAGAAATATTTAATTTATTAATTCAAAATAAAAGTACTAAGGAAATATCTAAATTATTACATATTAGTGAAAAGACAACAAGAAACCATATTTCAAATGTAATACAAAAACTAGGAGTCAAATCAAGAACACAAGCACTAGTAGAACTAATAAAACTAAAGTGTATTAAAATATAGGTCTATTTAAGACCTATTTTTATATACTTTATTAGAGGTTATATTATGTTAAAAAGAGCTATTAAAAAAAGAATAATAATTACCATAACTACCCTATTAATATTATTAATAATTTATATAATACCTATTAATAAAGAATTTAATGAAACAATATCATATAACAATAATATTAATTAT
>CAMOFW010000078.1 GCA_946613765.1 uncultured Mycoplasmatota bacterium | reverse complement strand
TTCCTTCATTATTCAAATCAATTTTCAAATCGCTCCAATAACGTCTAGGATTAGAACTGTCAGTTAATGCACTTATAACATCAACTACACTAAAATAATAATTTTCTTTATCACAGATACTTCTGATTCCTTTACCTTTAACTTGAAAGTGTCACAATTTGTGACGTTTTCATTTCCCTCCTGTAACATCCTTGATTTAAAAGTTCTCCAATAATGTGCTGGATCATTACTATCAGTTAATGCACTTATAACATCAACTACACTAAAATAATAATCTTCTTTGTCTTTATCCCAGGTACTTCTGATTCTTTTACCTTCAAAAAGATTAATTTAAAAAACTGCATAAAAAAATCATAAACTATCGTTTATGACTCATTTCTAATATTTCTTCTCTAGATTTAAAATTAATTAATCCTTCTTTATTTCTAGCTATATTTCCTACTATATATTCAGGTTTAATATAGTATTTACCATCTGTATAATTATATATTTCTTCAGGATTATCCATTTCTTCAAAAGAGCCTTTAGGTACTTTTAAAATAATAATAGAATCATTATTATGCCAACTACCCAAGAGATTAACATAACCTGATAGACCTGTCATTTCAGTGGTTATTAATCTTAAGCTTGGATAATCTGTATTAACTGTACCACCACCCAAAACACTTACATGTCCATAGTTAGCAAGACCATCTCTCATGATTGATGATAATGCTTCTGATGAATAGTCTTCATTTAGAAATAGATTAGTTCTATGAATAAGAACATCTACATTTTTATCATTTAAAACTTTATCTAATGTTTCTCCTAATTCATAAGGAATATTTAAATTACCTTGAGCTGATATTAATGTATCAAAGTATAATTTAACAATAGTATATGCTTTCTTTTTATCTTTAGTTAAAGCATCTTTAATAGCGTCACCCATTAAAGAAGATTCTAATAAAGTATATTTATTATTATTTCTATATTCTTCTTTAATTAATTCTATTTTAAGTAATAACTTTTTAAGTTTATTTCCTTCTAACATATTAATCACCTGTTAAAGATTATTACTCATTATTAATTTATAGGCATCATAAGGTAACATCATATCTAAATTCATTAATGAATAAATAATAATAACTCTTTTATTCTTTTCTTCTATAGATAAAGAATTAACATTTTCTTTAAAATTAATTACTTCTTGCATATCAAGAAAGAATAATCCTTCTGAAGCAGGAGTTGAAAGAATAGTTTTAACACAGTAATCTATTTCTTCTTCATGATTCATTAATTTACCATCAATCTTAAATAGATTATCTTGATATTCTTTTAATTCTTCTTCACTTTTGATATTTTCTTCTATAATTAAGTCTATTAATTCATTAACAATCTTATAATTATTGTTATTAATCTTTTTTAATATTTCTTCTCCCATATTATCACCTATATTAACTTGGATTTTTACCTCTTCCACCATATGAATAATGTTTAGCTAATTCATCATAATCAAAGGAAGCATATTCATTATAATCTACAAAATCTATTTGTTTTTCTACTAGCTTACTAAGTGTAGAAGTAAAATATACTTCTATACCTAATTCTAAATCTAAATGAACTATTATACTTTTAATAGCATCAATATCATCAATTGTTTGAGAATTAATCTCATCATATAATCTTTCTAATACTCTTTTAAAATCATCTCTTTTAGAAAAAGGAAATGATTGTCCATGTAAATCCGTATAGTGTAATAGTATTTTATTATATTCATATACTAATTGAGCTATAGGATTTAAATACTCACCATTGAAGATAAAGTTTCTATATTCCTCTTCTTCAGGATAATCAGATAAATTAGAAACAGCATCTTTTAAATTCTTATAAAAGAAACTATTATTAATATCACTCATCTTCTCATCTTCCCTTCTAAAACATATTTATCATATACACTTATAATGTCATAATGATTACTATAAATAGAAGCAATATAATCTTCATATCGAATATCAGTATCATATAAACCATGACCATCCGTTGCTATTACAACAGGAATACCATTTTCTAAATAATAATCATATGGAATATCTTTATAACTATCTACATTATTAAGACCAAAGTTAGAAGAAGCATTTATTTCAATAATTGCTTCAAACTCTCTAAGTCTATCTATATAATTTTTACTTTTTCTGAAATATAAACCATGACCTATTCTTAATTCAGGAGGAGGTAATATTTTTAATCCTTGATTAACTCTATAATCTTCTTTTATTTCTTTTAAAGTATTTAATACCCATTCAGTATTATCATATGATTTTCTAGATTCACCTGAATGAATTCTTAAAGTATTCTTATGTTCTTGATCTTTAATTAATGTTTCAATTAATATTTCAAGTTTTCTTTTAAAACTCTTAGACTTATTAGTTGTATCATAAGTCTTTTCTAAATCAGTTAAAGGATCTTCTACTCCCATGATATCAAAACCAACAGTCATACCTTTAGAAAGTGCTAACTCTAAACTCTTGGCACTTCTTTTCATTTCTCTTATTGGTCTACCTCTTCCTGTAGATAATAAGAACTTACAATTTATTTCTTTAGATATTTCTGGATTAATATCTATTAAAGATATAATATCTTCATATGAATAACTTATTTCAACATATTTACAACCTTTATCAATTAACTCAGATAAACATCTATTAACATAGTCACTATAAACAACTTTTTTAGAATAATCATATAAATCTTTATTTAAAGACATTTCTATTTGAGCATAGTTAAGCATAGCTTTAAAAATATTAATATCTTGATTCTTACTAATACTAGTATTATTATCAATAATTCCATTCAAAACTTCTTCATTAGAAAGTAAATCATTATATTTAACAGGTACTTTACCTTTATTTAAAAAGACAATAGAAACTAAATAAGAAATCAAACTACCTCTAATATCGTAATAAAAACTTAAATTTGGATAATCAACTTGCTTGCCATGTTTAATTCTTAATTGATCTAGTGCATCTTCATTATCTAGTAATGAAGATATACTAACTAATTTAGAATCATCACCTAAACTTTTATATAAAGGCCAATAAATAACATCAGTGTATTCACTAATCATATTAAGTAACTCTTTAGCAGAAAGCATTCCCATTAAATGAGTATGTAATTCAGTTCTTGTTTGTTTCATACTATCACCTATTCTAATAATAATTATAACATAAAAATAAAGGAACTAATTGGTTCCTTTACTCTTTTTTAATTGTTTATGATATTCTTCTACTTCATAAAAATATGGTTTACGATTTAATATAGCATTCTTTAATTACTTCATTATATTCTTTATCATTAAAAGCACATAATAAGACTTCTACATCATAATTAGGATAATCATTAATAAATTTATTATAAGCTCTTATTAATTGCTTTGCAGACTCTCTAACAGGGTTTTCTAAGCTTCCTCCAAACAAACCACTACTTATTAAAGGAAAAGATATTGAATGATAATTATTCTTCTTTAATACTATTAAAGAATTGTAATAAGCATCAAATAATTCTTTAAATGCATTAGGAGTTTTATAAAAATCAGGACCAACTGCATGAATAATTGCTTTAGTATTAGTGATATTAAATGCAGGAGTAATAACTGCTTCTCCATCCTTTAATGGTGTCTTATATTTGCTGCATGCATCAGAAAGTTTTCTCCAACCTGCTTTAGTGAATATAGCACCACATACTCCTCCACCATTTAATAACAAATCATTAGCTGCATTAACAATAGCATCAACTTCTTGATCAATACATGATCCTTTAATTATCTTTAAACTACTCATATTATCACCTACATGTATATTATATTACATAACTATTGATTTTTATATCAATTATCATATAATGTAGGTAGAGAGGCATTATCAACTAATGCTATCTCACTTTTGGGAGTAGCATCAAGTATTTTAACTTGATGCTTTTTTTATTAACCAAAACCTCCTGAAGATTTTAATTATTTAAAGAATTACCTAAAAATATATCAAGTTCTTTCTGACTATATTGAAAATTGAAAATTATAT
>CAMOFW010000077.1 GCA_946613765.1 uncultured Mycoplasmatota bacterium | reverse complement strand
AAAAAACGGAGCCTTTCGGCTCCAAGGGGGTTTTGGTTGATTACATAAGTCACATTATATCGTAAAATATGTAACCGATAAATTTTTTATAGCATAACTACTGTTATGCTATATCAATAATAATAGATTTTTATAATTTTGTCAATTATTAAAATCTAAATTTTTCATAATATTTTGATAGTTATTGTCAACATGCCCATTCTTTAAATATTCTTCACTATCTTTTTTAGCTTGCATCAATATTTTATAATCACGTCTTATATCTCCGACTTTAAATGCCATGTCTCCACTTTGTCTAATACCAAACAAATCCCCTTCACCACGCATTTCAAAATCCTTTTCAGATATATAAAAACCATCATTAGATTCCTCTAATACTTTTAATCTATCTATATCTTTATCACATATTAAATAACAATAAGAAGTTAAATCATTTCTACCTACACGACCTCTTAACTGATGAAGAGTTGCAAGACCAAATCTCTCAGAATTATAAATAGCCATAACAGTAGCATTCTTAACATCAATACCTACTTCAATAACAGTAGTACTAATTAATATTTGAATATGTCCATTCTTATATTCTTCCATTACTCTATTTTTTTCTAACTTTGACATCTTACCATGTAATATATCTATATTAACTTTAGATCCAAATGCTTTAACATAATTATCTTTTAATTTCTTAATATCATTTAAATCACTTTCTTCTTCATCCTCAATTAAAGGAGCTACTACATATATTTGATGACCATTTCTTAATTCATTCCACATATTTTCAAGTACATCTTTAATTTCACTTTCTTTTTTTACTTGTGTAACTATTTCTTTTCTATTAGCTGGTTTACTCTTAATTAAAGATATATCCATATCACCATATAAAGCTAAAGCATAAGTTCTAGGTATTGGTGTAGCACTCATATAAATAACATCTGTTAAAGTACCTTTATTTTGTAATATATTTCTTTGATTAACACCAAATCTATGTTGTTCATCTGTTATTACTAAACCTAAATTATTAAATTCTACATTATCACTTAATATAGCATGAGTACCTATTAAAATATCTATTTCCCCTAGTCTTAACTTTTCTATTATCTTCTTCTTTTCTGATGCTTTTAAACTACCCACTAATAAGCCAATTTTAAGGTCTTTAAATAACTTTGTAAGTGTTTCATAGTGTTGTACTGCTAAGACTTCTGTAGGAGCCATTAAAGCACCTTGATAGCCACCTAAATAATTAATATATAAACCAATTGTAGCAACAATAGTTTTACCTGATCCAACATCACCTAATAATAACCTATTCATCCTTTGTGGACTAACTAAATCCCTATAAATATCATTAACAGATGATTCTTGATCCTCTGTTAACTTAAAAGGTAAACTATTAATAAATTCATCTACTTTACTTCTATCTACTTCTCTTTTTAATCCTATATTATTAATAGTTCTCTTATATTTTAAATAATTCATCTTAAACATAAAAATAAAGAATTCTTCATATATAGTTCTTAACTTAGCTTGTTTTAATAACTTAATATCACTAGGATTATGTAATATACTAATAGCACTATCTTTATCTATAAAGTTATACTTTTCACTATAAATACTAGGTATATAATCATCAACAGTATATGAAGGAATACTATTAATTAATTTATTTAATTGCTTAGAAGTAATACCACTAGTTAAATGATATACACTTTCAATAGTAGGTTTATCTATAACTTCAAACTTAATATCACTAGCAACAAAACTATTAGTCTTATTATTATATTTACCAATTAAAGATATTTCTCTACCTCTAGTTAAATTATTCTTCATAAAAGCTCTATTAAATATAACAACTTTAACTATTCTATTTTCAGTAATAATTCTAAAGTTTAAACTATTAAAATTTCTTCTTATATAAGCTACCTTAACATCACTTTCAATAACACCAGTAATTAACCCTGGATTTTCTATTGTATTACTTAACGTAGTCTTATTTAACATATTATATCTATAAGGATAATATGTTAATAAATCATATGTATTATATATATTTAATTTATTCAAATTTGATACAATTTTAGGGCCAATTCCCTTTATTTTACTTAATTCTTCCATATTTCATTTAACCTTTACATTTATATGTAAATTATACCAAAAAAGTGTTGACTTTTAAAGGCTTTTACATTAGTATATTAATTACCAATTAGCTTATTGGTTAATTGGTGCTAGTATCACACTAGCCAACCCCTTTTTATTCTTTTTTTGAGGTAGTTCCCAAGGGGGTCTACCTCTTTTTTGTTTGTTATGATATAATTATTAAGGTGATAATAAATGAAAAGAGAAAAACGTTGGTTATATAGTTCACTAATAATTACAACATATGTTGTTTATATTATTGCAAGAACAATATATTACTTAATTAATAATAAAACATATGGAGACGTATATTTTGAATTCATGTTCTATCCACATTTAATATTTATGTTAGCTGGATTAATATTAAACTACATTTTATATTTTAAAAATAATAAATATCTAAAATATATTATGATATTATGCTATATCATTGGTGTTATATTTTTATTTATAAATAAATAAAAGACTCAAGATTCACTTGAGTCTTTATTCTCTAATACTTTAATATCTACTTTATTAATAGCATCAAAACGTTTAGTTATCTTATCAGTAGTAATATTAATATCTTTAATATCTTTAGTTACTGTTTCAATGCTTCTATTTAACTTATCCCAACGTATTCTATACTTACTAAATTCATCACTTAATTTAGATAATTCTAAATGAATTACTTTAGCATATTTATCTCTTTCCATATTCTTTAATATCATTTGAATAATAGATAATGTAGACATTAGTGTAGTTGGAGATGTAATCCATACTCTCTTATCATAAGCATACTTTAATAAATCATTGTGATAAGCATTAATCTCTGCAAAGATTGCTTCAGCAGGCAAGAACATAATAGCTTGATCAGTTGTTTCACCTTTAATGATATATTTAGTTGAAATAGCATCAATATGCTTTTTAACATCAATCTTAAATAACTTAGCAGCTGCTTCTCTTTCAGTCATAGTTAAAGACTTATCAGTCATTCTTTGATAGTTCTCTAATGGGAACTTAGAGTCAATGCCAATAGTACCAAGTGGCTCAGGAGCATAAAGTATAGCATCTACTATATAATCATTACTCATCTTATGTTGTAATTCATATATTTTTGAATTATTCTCCCCAAATATAGAACTTAAAATATAATTTAAGTTAACTTCACCAAATATACCTCTAGTTTTCTTATCAGTTAATACACTTTGTAAAGAAACTATTTCAGATGATAATCCATCTATTTTCTTTTGTGCTTCATCTATCTTAGTTAATCTTTCTAAAATATTAGTAAATGTTTTATTAGTCTTTTCAAAATTAACATCTAATCTTTCATTTACTTTATCATTAATTTTATTTAATCTATCTTCAATCTTATCATTTAATTTATCAAAATCATCTCTTAGATTCTTAGAAAAATCAATCTTAAAATCCGCTATGTCTTTAGTCATAGTAGTTTCAAATTTACCTAATCTTTCAGTAACATTAATTTCACTACCTTTATTTTTACTAACCTTAATTAATAATATAATTACAAGTATTATTAATAAACTAATTAATCCAATTATTATATAACTTTCCATAATATCTACCTCATATATATAATAACACTAAAAGTAATACTTTATAAAGTATTACTTAATTATTTAACAAAACTTGTACAACCTTATATCCATATAATTCAAGCATTGATACTACTCTTCTACTTTTATTACCTTTACTACAATAAATATAATATGTTTCATCTTTATTTAATAATCTATCTCTATTATAAAGTAATGTATCCTTATCTATATTAATAGCACCATTAACATGGTGTTTTAAATAAACTTCTTTACTCTCTATATCAATTAACTTACCCATTGAAGAATTATATTCATTAATATTAATAGTTTTAATAATAATCACCTCATAATATTATATGAAATAAAAAAAGTTTAGTATAACTAAACTTTTTATTCATCATCACCAAAGAAATCATCAAAGAATTCATCATCAGAAATAACATTTTCATCAACAACAA
>CAMOFW010000076.1 GCA_946613765.1 uncultured Mycoplasmatota bacterium | reverse complement strand
ATAACAAGTGTTGCCATCTTATCATATTTAGTTATTTCTTTATTTATAATTACTAAATTTTTACCTTTAAAGTATCTTATTAAACCTGAAGCAGGGTATACACTTAAAGATGTACCAGCAATAATCAATGTATCACATTTACTAATTGCTTTAATAGATTTATCTAATACATCATAGTTTAGTTCTTCTTCATATAAGACTACATCTGGTTTAATGTAACCTCCACATTTACAAGTAGGTATTCCTTCACTTTTAAATACTGCATCATAACCATACTTTTTATGACATTTAGTACAATAATTTCTAGTAACATTACCATGTAATTCATATACTTTTTTAGAACCTGCTAAAGTATGTAAATTATCTATATTTTGAGTAATAATAGCTTTTAACTTTCTTTTCTTTTCTAATTCAACTAAATATTCATGTACTATATTAGGTTTTATATTATCTATACTAAAGTAATTTCTATAAAAGTCATAAAACTCTTTTTTATTATATACATAAAAACTATGTGATAGCATGGTTTCAGCTTTATATTTAAACTTCATTTTATATAAACCTTTTTCACCTCTAAAGTCTTTTAATCCACTTAAAGTAGATATACCAGCACCACTAAAGAATACAATAGACTTAGAACTATCTATTATTTTTTGTAAAGATTCAATATCACTCATATAAATCACCTTTAATATTATACTACAAATATGTTATAATTTAAAACATGAGGGGATGCATACTATGTATGATGAAATAAAAGATAAGAAATTAAAAATAGATAAAATACTTAAAAAGAAAAAACATTTATGTTTATTTGATTTAACTTTTAATGATCAAGATCTATTTCAATTATATGTTAGATTAGATTATGTTAAGTCAAGTAATGTCTTTAAAGTAGTATGGGTTAATTTAGGTCAAATGACATCTAAAAAGACAGAAGATTGGATTAACTATAATTTAATTTATCCTAAAGAAGTAGAAAGATTTAAAGAAATAATAGCAAAGAATGGTATATCTAAAGATTATATAGATAAAGATAAAGTAAATGCTAAATGCGTTATTAATTCATATATTACTGATTATGAATATAATAAGAAAACATTTGAATTTAAAAGATATATACCTAAGTGTTGGGAATTCTTAGCAGATGCATTATATATTTTATTTGAAGCTATGCCTAAATACTTACACGTAGAATTTCAAATACTAATTGAAAAACTAATTAATCCACAAAAGAATACTATCTTTGTACGAGATAATAAAAAAGATAATCTAGATGATTTATTTGATGATAAAACTATTGCTACAGGACTAGCTCTACATAAAGTAGGTGCAGTAGCATATATAGAAAAAACAAATAATGTTACTTATTCAGTAGTTAGAGCAATGGAAAACTATTTAGTTAGTGTTTATGATTTAAAAGAAACTAAAGAAATGCAACTTTCTTGTACTTGCCAAAACCATGGCTTTTGTGAACACATGTATGCAGCACTAACTGCTATGAATAATAAGGAAGAAAAGAAATTCTTTAAGATAGCTAAAGTAGATGATGATAAATCTCTATTAGATAATATTAATAACTTTGAATACTTTTTATGTCCTGGTTTATTTGAAGGTAACTTTGTAGTAATACAAGGGGATAATTATCAATTATTACCAATAATAGTAAATGATAAATTACAATTTAAAATAGTTGAAGATGATAAAGATAAAAGCTTAGAAAAAGCCCTTAAAGAATATTTAAAATCAATTAATTATAAAGATAATAAATAAAGTATTATTTATTCAAATAATACTTTTTTAATGCTATAATACTAACTAGGTGATGACGTATGAAAAAAATTGAATTATTAGCACCAGCTGGAAACATGGAAAGTTTATATGCTGCTATTGAAGCAGGAGCAGATGCTATATATTTAGGTGGTAAAAACTTTGGTGCTCGAGCATTTTCTAAAAACTTTAATGATGAAGAAATTATTAAAGCTATTAACTATGCTCATATCTATGGTGTTAAAGTATATGTAACATGTAATACTCTAATATATGATAGAGAGGTTCAAGACTTTTTAAACTATGTTGAATTCTTACATAAAAATAATGTTGATGCTATACTTGTACAAGATTTAGGTATGTTAGATTTAATAAGAAAAACATACCCTAAACTAGAGGTTCATTCTTCAACTCAAATGCATATTCATAATCTAGATGGAACTAAGCTAATGCAAGATTTAGGAGTTAAAAGAGTAGTGTTAGCTCGAGAAACATCTATTAATGACATTAAAGAAATTAAAGCAAACACAGATATTGAACTAGAGGTATTTGTCCATGGTGCCTTATGTGTATCTTATTCTGGACAGTGTCTAATGTCATTCTTTAACTCTGGACGTAGTGCTAACCAAGGTGCATGTGAAGGTTCATGTAGACTAAAATACAATGTTTTAAAAGACAATAAGATAATAGATAAAGATGTATTTGCACTTTCACTTAAAGATTTAAACTCACTAGAAAACATCGGTAGACTAATAGACCTTGGTGTATCTTCACTAAAAATAGAAGGAAGAATGAAAAGTCCAGCATATGTTTATCTAGTAACATCACTATATAGAAAAGCAATAGATTCATATTATAAATTAGGTAAAGTAGAAATAGATAAGAAAACTCTACATGACTTAAAAGTAGTATTTAATAGAGAATACACTAGAGGTTTCTTATTTAATGAAAAAAATGAAAACATTGTTAACATGAAAAGCTCAAACCACCAAGGTGTAGAAGTTGGAACAGTAATAAAAGCTAAAAACGATACAGTTGAAGTTAAACTAAGTGATGATGTATTTATAGGGGATGCTCTAAGAATATTATCATCATCTGAAGATGCAATTATATTAAATAATTTTTATATTAAAAATAAATTAGTTAAAGAAGCTAAAAAGGGTGATGTAATATCATTTAAAGTACATAAAAAAATAGACTTTAATAGTATTGTATTAAAAACATCATCTGCTAAAATAACTAATGATATTAATAATATTATTTTAGAACACAAAAGAAGAGTACCACTAACAGTTAGTGTTAATGCAAGAGTTGGTGAGCCATTAAGAATAGTAGCAACAGATGGTAAGAATTCTATAAGAAAAGAATCTATTGTTTTAGAATCATCTATTAATAGACCTACTACTATTAGTGATTTAGAAGAAAAAATAAATAGACTTAATGATACTGCGTATACTATTAACTCTTTAAAGATAAATATTGATGATAATGTATTTGTACCACTTAAAACATTTAATGATTTAAGAAGAGAAGTAATCGAAGAACTAAATCAAAAAAGACAATACAAAACAGAATTTGAAAAAAGTGAATACCAAATCGAAGTACCAAACTTTAAAACTGAACATAATGAAAATGAATTACATGCTAATTTATTTAATAATGAAATATTAAGATTACCTAAAATTATTAATAATTATGAAGATTATGATAAGAATAAAAAGTATTTAGTCAGTGAAGTAGGGGCTCTATATTCTCTAAAAAACATAGATACTGATTATTCACTTAATGTAACTAATTCTTATACAGTAGCTTTTCTACATTCACTTGGAGTAAATAAAATAACTTTATCACAAGAACTAGGATATTATGATATTAAAGATATAATTAATTACTATGAAAATAGATATCATAAACATCCTAATCTAGAAGTAATAACTTCATCTAATATTGAAGTAATGTCTACTAAATTTGATTTAAATAAATACTATAATATGACTAATCTAACTTTAGAAGGTAATAAACATAAATATTATTTAATAAGTAATGATAATTATATGAGTATATATTTAATGAATAGAAAAGAAGATGATCATAATTATTTTGAAATAGGTATTAATAACATTAGAAAGGATTATATAGACTAATGAATACTTTAGAAGAAAAGTATAGAACTTTATTTGGAGCATACTTAGGTATGATGCTATTAGATGAATATCCATATAAAGCATATAAATTAAAAGAAATAAAAGATTATATTAATGACTTTACTAATACTTATCAATTATATAATTATGATTTCAATGAATATTTAAATAAAGTAGATAAACTAGAATCAGATATAGTTAAACTACAAGATTTACAAAGAGTAGGATTAATACTAGAATTTGATACTGAATTAAAATATA
>CAMOFW010000075.1 GCA_946613765.1 uncultured Mycoplasmatota bacterium | reverse complement strand
ACTATTTTGTTAAATAGTCTAATAACTTAGGTAACATTTGTTTCTTTCTAGATACTATACCATCTAAGAATAAACCTTGTTTTAAATCCTTTAAATGATATGCATTAGCAACAATATCTTTAGCACTTTCATTAAAGAATATATAAGAACCATTTTTAATAATATCAGTAACAAACATTAATACTACTTTATATTCTAATGTTGTTGCTAAAGTATTAAGATGTTTAATATATTCATCTTTATTATCTAAAATACTATCAATATTTAATGTCATTACTTGAGATATACCAAGTGAACTAGTATCAGCTTTAAATGATTTAAAATCTTGTTGAAATATTTCCTCAATAGACATACCTTCAATTGAAGTACCAGCTTTAAACATATTAATTCCATATTCTTCAATATCTACTTCTGCTATTTCAGCTAACTTTTTAGCAGTCTTAATATCAAGATCAGTAGTAGTTGGACTCTTAAATATTAATGTATCAGATAATATAGCACTTAACATAATACCAGCAATATTTTTAGGTATTTCAACTTTATTCTCTTGATATATTTGATAAATAATAGTTGAAGTACATCCAACAGGCATAACTCTAAATGATATTGGCAAACTACTCTTAAATAAACCAATATTATGATGATCTACTACCTCTAAAATATTAGCTTCATCTATACCATCAGCACTTTGTTCATTAAAATTATGATCTACTAAAATACATTGATGTTTTTCATAACTATTTTGATCTATTAATCTAATCATACCTACACATTTATCTTTATGAATAACTGGATAATTAGTATGATTTGATTGTTCTGCTAAAGCAATAAAATCATCTCTATAATCACTTTCTCTAAATGTTATTGGATTAACTTGATTACATGCTAAATATACATAATTAGCTAACCTTGCTTTAGTAGAAACAACATAAGTTGGATCCTTAGATACAATAACATTAACTCTATTTTGATTAGCTTTAGCAAGTAACTCAGCAGGAATATTAAAATTACCAGTGATAATTAACATTTTAACATGACAATCAATAGCATAATCCATTATCTTAGCTCTATCACCTACTATTAAGATATCTTCATTAGTTAACTTAATTTCATCCATAAAAGTAGTGCTTCTATAAGCAGCAGCAATTAAATTACCTTTAATTTCATCATCAAATTGTAATATACTCTTACCATCTATAACCTTTATTAAATTATCATAACTAGTTTCTAAAGTATATAAATCTCCTTCAATCAAATACTTACAAATATCTTTTAAATTAACATATCCCTTTAAATTTGATTCATTATCTATCATAGGTAAGCCAGTAACATTCATTTCATGCATTAAATTAAAAGAATCCTCTAAAGACATATGTTCATTAATATAAGCATTTCTTAAATATTTCATATCTTTAATTCTTATCTTAACATCATTTAAATATTTAGGTTCTTCTACATTAAATGATTGTAATGCAAACTTAGTTTCCTTATTGATATCTCCTAATACTCTAGGTTCAACATCCATGCCTAAACATTGCTTTAAATAAGCATAAGCAATAGATGAACAAACAGTGTCAGTATCAGGCTTTTTATGTCCAAATACATAGGTTTTCATAACTTCCTCCCCTAATCCATACTGCATTATAACATAAAAATAGTAATGATATCAATCATTACTATTTAATATATTATTTTTAGCAGCATCAACAAATCTCTTTAATACTTCTATTAACATATCTTTAGTTTCTTCATCCATATCCTTTAAACCTTTTCTAATAGAAGTAAACATTTTAATATAATTTCTATTTGGAACTGCTAAAGGATCAAAATCATCACTTAAAAGAATTGAGAATAATGCATCAATAAATTTAGTCATTTCCTCTTCACTTAACTCTTCAATCCAAGAAGACATAGATTTATCAAACTGTTTAGATGCCCAAGATAAATCGTCTAAGTATACAAAGTCACCATTTTTAATATGCCAATTAAGTGGTGAATGTTGATTAACTCCAAAACCAGAACTCTTTATTATTCTTTGTGGTTCATCACTATAAAGTAATAACCCAAAGATTGAACCAGATGGTAATGTCTTACTAATCTTATCCTTAATACATTTATATCTTCTGGATTCTATAATATGCTTCATAAAACCAGGACCATCATGGTTATATATTTTTCTAATTCTTAATCTATTAATTAAGAATGTATGCATAGCAGAATATATAGCTAAATTACCACCCTTAGAGTGTCCTCCAACATAAACAGGTTTTAAAGTTTCAAACATTATTTTATCCAAATATCTAGACGCTAACTTTTGTGATGGAAGTGGTGATTTAACAGCTAAGTTAAAATCTTCTTTCCATGATATCATTGAAGCAGTTCTAGTACCCATAAAAGATACATAAATAAAATCATCACTTTCAAAAGTCATAGCTTTAAATCCCATAACTTCTTCTATACTTTCTTTTTCATAATAATTATCTAATTTTAAAGTATTATATCTAGGATTCTTAACTACATTTTTAATTAATGCTATATATTTTTTTCTATCAGTTAATTCTCTAGCATAATACTCAAACTTATTGCTATCTAAATCTTTTAATAGTATATATCCTTTAGAGAATAACTCAGGTATATCACCTTTCATATCTAGATATACAATAGAACTTAGAATTAAAGAATCAACATCATTAAATGGTAATTCACTAAAACTTCTAGTTTCTTCTTTAGCATAATTAATTATAGTTTTCATTTTTTACCTCTCTCACGACTTCTTGTTACTAGTTTGATATTATAACACCATCTATTACAATTGTAAAACTTCCTTATTATTAGTATAAATCAAAAAGAATCTTTACTACAATAAAGATTCTTTATATTTACACTTATTTTTCACTTCTCATCTCAAATAAAATATCTCTAAGTTCAGTAGCTCTTTCAAAGTCTAAATTCTTAGCAGCTTCCTTCATTTGTTCTTCTATAGCAAACATAGTTTGTTCTCTTTCCTTCTTAGACATCTTATGTTCTTGTGGCTTATCTTCTTTAACATCATTAGTAACAATATCTTTAATCTCTTTAACAATTGTTTTAGGAATAATACCATGTTCTTTATTATAAGCTTCTTGTATAGCTCTACGTCTTGCAGTTTCTTTAATAGTATAATCCATAGAATCACTAATTGTATCAGCATACATTATAACGTGACCTTCAGCATTTCTTGCTGCTCTACCAACAGTTTGAATTAAACTTCTTTCACTTCTAAGGAATCCTTGTTTATCAGCATCCATAATAGCTATTAAACTAACTTCAGGTATATCTAAACCTTCTCTTAAAAGATTTATACCTACTAAAACATCATATTTACCACTTCTTAAATCATGTATTATCTTAAGTCTATCTAATGCATGTATTTCACTGTGTAGATATGCTACTTTAATACCTAGTTCTTTTAAATAATTAGTTAACTCTTCACTCATTCTAATAGTTAGTGTAGTAACAAGTACTCTTTCATTTTTCTCAATACGCTTATTTATTTCCTCTACTAAACTATCTATTTGACCTTCACTAGGTTTTACTTCTATTGTTGGATCAAGTAATCCAGTAGGACGAATAATTTGTTCTACATACTTATTATCTACATGTTCAAGTTCATAGTCCCCAGGAGTAGCACTAACATATATAGCATTTTTAATCTTACTTTCAAATTCATTAAACTTTAAAGGTCTATTATCTAGTGCACTAGGTAATCTAAATCCATAATCAACTAATGTTTGTTTACGCATTCTGTCCCCATTATACATACCTCGAATTTGTGGTAATGTAACATGACTTTCATCAATTACTATTAAGAAATCATCTCCAAAGAAATCAATTAAACAGTTTCCAGGATCTCCTTCATTTCTTAATGTTAAATGTCTAGAATAGTTTTCAATACCATTACAATATCCTGTTTCTTTTAACATCTCTATATCATAATTAGTTCTTTCTTTTAACCTTTGTTCTTCTAATAACTTACCTTTATCATGTAATTCTTTTAATCTAACATCTAATTCATTTTCAATTCTTTTGATTGCCTCTTCTAATTTTTCTTTAGAAGTAATAAATTGCGTAGCAGGGGTAATAGTTAATGTTTTAACACTTTTTTCAACTACTCCCGTTAATGGATCAAAGAAAGATAACTTCTC
>CAMOFW010000074.1 GCA_946613765.1 uncultured Mycoplasmatota bacterium | reverse complement strand
TTTACTTTAAAAACAACATAAGAATAAAACTTGATAGTTTTATTCTTTTTATTTATAATAAAATTAGTTAGTGGAGGGTTTTATGAAGCATGTGTTTATATTAAATAGTTTTAGAAATGAAGATTGTAATAGATTAAGTAATGAAATATTTAAATATTGCGTTAATCGTAATATGGATTATAAGTGTGTTACTAATAATAAAAATAAGTCTACTGAAGATTTAGTTAAAGAATATGCTAATAAGAATAGTATTATATATGCAGTTGGTGGAGATGGAATGATCAATCGTGTATTAAATGCTATTGTTGGTACTGATGCTACATTAGGTTATTTACCTAATGGTACTGGTAATGATTTTAGTAGGGTATTAAATATATATGAACAAGATATTAGAGAAGTAAATGTTGGTAAAATAAATGATAAGTATTTTATTAATGTTGCTTGCTTTGGTATGGATGCTGATACTGCTAATGATGATAGATTTATTCATAGTAAAATATTACCTGAAAATTTAAGATATCCAGCTAGTGCTTTATGGCATTTTGCTGGTTATAAACCTAAAGAATTGGAAATATATTATAACGATGGAGATTATAGTAATGCTATAGCAGGTAAGTTTGCTACTGTAGCAGTTTGTAATAGTAGATATTATGGTGGTGGATTTAATATTGCACCAAATGCAGATATTCAAGATAATTTATTTGATGTTTATTTAGTAGATGGTTTTGGTCATATACAGCTTTTAAAGACTATTCTTAAAATGCATGATGGTAAACATGAAGATATGAGTGGTGTTGAAAAATACATGCTTGATAATATAATTATTAGATCTAGAAAACCTATTAATGCTAATGTTGATGGAGAAGCAATGATTAGTGATGAGTTTAATATAAGTTTTGATAATAATATAAAAGTTTATAATAATCTAGAAATGATAAAAGAACTTGATTGGATATTACATCCAAATGATACAAAGAAGAGAATATTAAAACCATAATATTCTTTTTTTATTGTTTATTATTTTTATGATATATGATATTATTATATATAGAATAGTCGAGGTCTTGTTATGAAGAAGAAATATTATGTTATATTGGGTATAATTTTTACTATTTTAATTGTTGGTGTATGTGCTGTAACTTCATATGCCTTCTTTACAGGTAGTGTTAATGGCAATTCAAGTGCTAATGTTATTACTACTGGTAATATGTCTTTATTATTAAATGATAGTCAAGAGTTAAGTGTTTATGATTTATTACCTGGTTCAAGAATAACTAAACCATTTAGTGTTAAAAATAATGGTGATATAGATAGTGTATATGATGTCTATTTATCTGAATTAATTAACACATTTGGTGATAAGCATGATTTAGTTTATAGTGTTGTTTCTACTAATGGTGGATGTCAAACAACAAGTCCTGTACAAGTATTTGATAAGTCTAGTTCTGAATCTAAAATAGTAGCTAGTTGTCCTATTGGAGCTGGTCAAACTCATGATTATCAATTAATTATTGATTATGTTGACGATGGTACTAATCAAGATGATAATAAAGGTAGAAAGTTAAGTTTTAAGATATCAGTTAATGAATGGAAAGAAGCAGAGTTAACGGCTTTAGATTTAATGATTAATAATCCTAATTTAGTAAATTATAATAAGAAAGATAAAGCTAATAATTATAGATTTACTGGTGAAAATCCAAATAACTATGTATCATTTAATGGTTATGATGCTGGTTGGAGAGTAGTAGGTATATTTGATGGTTATGTTAAGTTAGTTTATATAACACCACTTACATCTATGCCATTATTTAGTCCAGGCACATCTACACTTGATTGGAATAGTGCAATGGGTATTAATACAATTCAATCCTTAATTAGTAATGATAATACTTTAGTAGATAATCATGGTTGGTGTGTAAGTAGCAGTGATGGTAATGCTACATATCAAGAAGAATGTAGTGCTAAGATAAATAAGAAGGTTGGTATTTTATCATTAAATGATATTAAAGAATCATCTTCTTGGATATTAAAACATTACACTCAAACATATCCACTTTGGACTATGACTGGTGATAGTAAAGATAGTCATAGTGTATGGGCTTATGGTGCTGATAAAAATACTTATAGTACAGATGTATCAGCAACTACACCTTCATCTTATAGTTTAATTCCATCTGTTTATATTAAGAGTGATGCTAAAGTTAAAGGTAGTGGAACAATAGAAGATCCATATGTATTCTATTATGGTGAAAAGCCAGAATATAATTATTTAGCATTAGATGAGTTAAAAACTAAGATGAGTGATTTCTCATCTACAGATGGTAATAACATATATAGATATACTGGTGATAATGTAATTAATAATTATGTATCATTTAATAATGAAAGAGCAGCTTATAGAATTATAGGTATGTTTGATGATAGTGTTAAATTAATTAAATTAAGAAAATATAATTTTGTAGATTCAGCACAACAAACTGCTGATAGAAGAGTGTTTGGTAGTAGTGCTGAATTTAGTACTTCTTCATTAAAAACTTATTTAGATAGTTTATCTATTAATAGTAATCCACTTGTTGTTAAACATGACTTTGGTGTCGGTACTATAACAAATACTCTTGCTGCTACATACGCTCAAGTTATGGCTACAACAGTTAATACAAAGGTTGGCTTAGCAGATATTTATGATGTAAATAAAGCTGGTTGGTTAAAGAACTTTAATGGACTTGTTCCTTATTCTTGGTCAATAACTAATAATGGTGTTGATGTTATTGCTTATGGAGCAGGTATAACTTTGGCTGCTAATCCATCAACTTCTGAAATGATTCCATCTTATAGTGTATTCTTATCTAAAGATGTTAAGGTAAGAGGTAAGGGTACTGAAGCAGAACCTTATGTATTTGTTAGTACTAAGGAGAATGTAGTAGTTAATGACGTTAAAGATAAAATAGTACCTAATATGACTGATTATTCTTCTGATAAAGCTAATATGTATAGATTTACTGGAAGTAATCCAAATAACTATGTTAAGTTAAGTGATGATTCTATTTGGAGAATAATTAGTGTTGAAGATGGTTATGTTAAAATTGCTAAGAATGAAAATGTGGGCGGTAAAAAGTGGGATGATAGTAATGTAAATAACTGGTCATCATCTACATTAGCATCATATTTAAATAGTAGTAGTTTTGATTATTATAATAATGATTTAGTTACAGATTATGATCATTGTATAACTAAACTATCAAGTGTTAATTCTTTAACTTATTCATCTGTTTGTGAAAGTAAATGGAATGGTAAAATTGCATTAGTTGATGTTTATGATATTGCCCAAGCTGAATGGTTAAAAAATATTCAAGGATCATTTATTTGGACATTAAATGGTGGTACATTTAATACTAATGCAATTTGGATATCTAGACCAGATGGTTTTGATGCTACTGGAGCTCAAGATACTGTTAGTGTTATACCTGCAATGTATTTAAAGAATAATTTACATGTTAGTGGAGATGGAACTATTGATAATCCATATATATTTAGTGAATAAGATATCTTATTCACTTTTTATATTTCTTTATTATTGACTGTTATTATTACATCTTTAACATTATAAGTATCTTTAATAGAATTAGATATAGCATATTTAACTTCTTCTAATAAAGAATCATTATAAAATGTATCTAATAGTGGTTGGTTAAAATTAAGTTTAATTTTATTTTCAGTTAGTTCATAATCTAATAATTTAGTATTATTAGATAGAAATGATACTAAATTAGTTTGATATATAGAAGATGATTTTAAATCTTTAATTATTACTTCTATTTTTTCAGTATTATCGTTAGTAAATATAGTTACTGGTACTGCATTATAATTATTATTTAGTTCTTGATAATAATAAATAGTTACTTTATTAACATTATTAATACTTGTTAAATTGTATATTTTATTAATACCATAATCTCTAGTTAATATACTTGGTAATTTTTTGTTAGAGTTAGGTAATTGTAATAATAATTTATCTTCAATAAATATCATTATTGAATCTATTTCATCTAATTCAGTTAATGAATATATAAGTGATTCAATTAGTTTTTCTTCAAGATTAGATGGGATGTTTAATAATTCTTTACTAAAGTTTATTTTTAATAATTTATTATCTAATGATAAGTCTATTATTTTAGTATCTTTTGGTATTATTGTTTT
>CAMOFW010000073.1 GCA_946613765.1 uncultured Mycoplasmatota bacterium | reverse complement strand
TCCTTCACCTAGTCCTATAAATTTAACTGGAAGTCCAACACTTTCTTTAATAGCTAATACTATACCACCTTTAGCAGTACCATCCATTTTAGTTAATACTATACCAGTAACATTAGTAATGCTCTTGAAAGCTTCTGCTTGTAAGATACCATTTTGTCCAGTTGCAGCATCGATAACTAAAAGTGTTTCGTGTGGTGCATTTGGTATTAGTCTTGCTATTACTTTATTGATTTTTTCAAGTTCATTCATTAAGTTAACTTTGTTTTGTAAACGTCCTGCTGTATCAATTAGTACAATATCTGCTTTTTCTTCTTTAGCTTTTTCTAAACCATCAAAGATTACACCAGCTGGATCTGTATTTTCTTTACCATAGAATAATGAGTTAGTTCTATCAGCCCATATTTTAAGTTGTTCTACAGCACCAGCTCTAAATGTATCACCAGCAACTAACATAACTTTTTTACCTTGGTTTTTATATTTATTTGCTAGTTTACCAATAGTAGTTGTTTTACCTACACCATTTACTCCAACCATTAATATTACAGTTGGACCCTCTTCAGCCATGTTAATCTTATCTGATAAACTTTCACCATTAACATATATAATAAATAATTCATCTACAATTACTTCATTTAGATATGCTGTATCTTCGATATTTTCAGATTTTACTCTTTTCTTTAATCTATCTAAGAAATCAAATACAGTATTAACACCAATATCAGCATTAATTAATAATTGTTCTAGTTCTTCAAAGTATTCATCACTAACTTTGTTATATTTAATACCTAACATACTTAGTTGTGAAACAAATTCTTTTCTAGACTTTTCTAATCCCTTATCATATTTTTCAATTACTTTTTTTTCTTCATCAATCTTTTTAGATTCTTTTTTAACTTTCTTTTCTTTTACTTCTTCAACTACTTCTTGTTGTTCTTCAATTACTTCTTCAGTTGTAGTTTCTTCGATTTCTTTTTTCTTTGAAAAGATATTTTTAATATTGCTAAATAAACCCATGTTGTTCACCTCTTGTAAGTATTATACCAAAAAATATTATAAAATTAAATTATATTGACAAAATATAAATATTAATTACAATAATAATAGGAGTGTGTTTATATGGAGTATATAACAAAATTGTTTATAACTTTTATTACATATTCATTTTTGGGTTGGTGTGTTGAAGAATTTTATGCTTTAGTTATTACTAAAAATAAAACCAATCGTGGTTTCTTAGTTGGACCACTTTGCCCTGTTTATGGATTTACATCAATAGCTTTAATATTATTATTAGATAATTTTAAAGATAATTTAATTGTATTATTTATATTATCTGTTGTAATCGCTGCATTTATTGAATATTTAGCAAGTTATATATTAGAAAAGTTTTTATCTGTTAAGTTATGGGATTATTCAAAAGATAGTAAATATAACGTTAAAGGTAGAATTGCTTTATATACTTTAATACCTTTTGGTATTTTAGGTATAATAGCAATAAAGTTTGTTAATCCCCTAATTCAAAGTTTAATAAATAAAGTTAGTCTTAACATATTATATTATACAAGTATAGTTATTATTGTATTATTATTAATTGATATTATATTCTCAGTATTTATCATTAGAAAGACTCAAGGTACTGGAGATATAACTGATGAAAAAAATAAAGAAGTTAAAAAGCATATTAAGAAAACAACTAAAGTAGTTCAACAACAATTAGAAAATACTACTAAGATAGCTATTAATTCAATTAAGACTACAAATGAAAATGTTAAAAAAATAATAAAAAAATAGAACTTAAGTTCTATTTTTTTTATCCTTTATAAACACTTTCTGATACATATGCTTTTACTTCATATGTTGTTTTAATTTCATTAGTACTTCTAAGTTTATAAATATATACTTTAGCTGATCTATCTAATACTTTAGCAGTATCTTTTAGTAATTGTTTATCTATTAATTCTTGAATAGTAATAGAATAATCACAGCCACTTGGTATATCAGATGGTTTAGTAACTTTAGATGATACTGCACAAGATTCTGGTATAAATTGTGTTAAACCATATGTTATTGCTGCATCTTCAGTATCTTGTAAAGATTGTTGTTTTGTTGAATCTTTTGAGCTATCAATATATTTAAATACATTTGGTGCTGCAAATGTTACTAATATACCCAATATAACTATTACTGCTATTACTTCTACTAATGTAAATCCCTTATTTTTCATATATTATCACCTATAATAAGTATAGCAAATACTAGACAAAATTCAAATAATTTGTTATAATTACTTTACATTTTGAATCTTGAAAGAAGGTTTTTTTATGAAATTTAATAAAGATGAGACTGTCATCTGTGCTTTGGGTGGATTAGGCGAAGTTGGTAAGAACATGTATATGTTTATGCATAATGATGAAATATATGTTATTGACTGTGGTGTAATGTTTCCAGAAGATGAATTATTAGGAATTGATTATGTAATTCAAGACTTTACTTATTTAAAACAAAATGAAGATAAGATTAAAGGTTTAATTATTACACACGGACATGAAGATCATATAGGTGGTATACCTTTCTTACTACAAAGTGTTAATATACCAGTTATCTACGCACCAAAGATTGCAGCTGACTTAATTAATAAGAAATTAGTTGAAAGAAATATTCCATATAATAATATGGTTATTATTGATGGAACATCAAAAATAAAGAGTAAATATTTTGAAATAGAGTTTGTTAGAACTACTCACTCTATTCCAGATTCATATGCTGTATTACTTAAAACACCAAATGGTAATATATTTGAAACTGGAGATTATAAGTTTGATTTAACTCCAATTGGACCTATTGCTGATATTCAAGGTATGGCTAGAATTGGTAGTGATGGTGTTAAATTATTAATGAGTGATTCTACTAACTCTTTATCTGAAGGTTTTTCTAAGAGTGAAAGTGCTGTAGATGAAGCATTAAATGATATTATATCTAATCATTTAGGTAGAATTATTATTGCTACATTTGCATCAAATATTTATAGATTAAAACATATCATTGATTCATGTGAAGAAAATGGTAGAAAGATTGTAGTATTTGGTCGTAGTATGGAAAATGCTATTGCTATAGCTTTAGAAAACGGTATGATTAAAGATAAAACTATAATTATAGATGCTAATCAAGCTAAGGATTTAAAACATAAAGAAGTATGTATTTTATGTACTGGTACTCAAGGTGAACCTTTAGCTGCTTTATCTAGAATTGCTAATGGAACACATAAGCAAGTATCATTATTAGATGATGATTTAGTATTATTTTCTTCATCACCTATTCCAGGTAATGCAGCATCAATTAATAGAGTTATTAATAAATTATATTTAAAGGGTGTTAAAGTATTTACTAATACATTACTTACTGATATTCATACATCTGGACATGCTAAACAAGAAGAACAAAAGTTAATGTTTAGATTAATTCAACCAGAATATTTTATGCCAATGCATGGTGAATATAGAATGTTAAAAGAACAAGTTAAGACTGCAGTTGAATGTGGTGTTAAAGAAGAAAATTGTTTTGTTATGAATAATGGTGATACCCTACTTTTAACTAAGAATGGTGTTAAGAGAGGTCAAAATATTACTGCTGGTGATATTTATGTAGATGGTTCTCGTATTGGAGATGTTGGTTCTATTGTTGTTAATGATAGAAAGATAATGAGTAAAGATGGTATTTTAGTAGCTATATTAAATATAGATCCTAAAAATAAGAAGTTATTAATTAAACCTAATATTACTACTAGAGGATTTATTTTAGTTAATGAAAATGCTGAATTAATTAATACTATTGAAAAGAAGATTACTGAAGTAGTTAATAATTTCTTGAAGAATAATGAATATTCATATGCTGATTTAAGAAATAATATTATATTAGAAACTCATCCATTTATTGCTAAATTAACTGGTAGAAGACCAATGGTTATACCTGTAATTATGGAAGTTAAAAAGACTGATAAATAATCAGTCTTTTTCTTTTATTAGATCACTTAGTTTAATTATATTTATACCTTTTGATTTAATATAATTAATTAAGTAATCTAAATCTTCAATAGATACACTATCCTTTATTAAGATTATATCTCCAGAAGTTATTTTATTTTTAATATTTATTAAGTTATTAGATTTAAATATATATGTTGGTTCAATTAAGTATTTATTATTTTTA
>CAMOFW010000072.1 GCA_946613765.1 uncultured Mycoplasmatota bacterium | reverse complement strand
TAATTTACCCTTCATAAGATATATTATCGATAAGTTTGTGATTTCCTTTTTTATTTTTAAAATTGTACATTTTTTGACAAAATAAAAAAGTGTCATTTGACACTTTTAGATATATTTTTGTAATAATTCTTTTATACCATTCCATGGTAATAAAGCGCAATGTTTTCTATTTTCTTGCTTATATATTTCATCATAAGCTAATGCTTCACCTAAAATTTCACTATCATATGGTTGTTCATTAATCATATTTTCATAATTAGTTAATATTTCATATGCTTCTTTAACTGTTTTATTTAAAAATAGCTTAATCATTATTGATGTAGTTGAAGTTGATATAGCACATGCTTCACCATTAAATTTAATATCTTTAATAATATTGTCTTCAACTAGCATATAAATATCTAGATTATCTATACATGATTCATTATTTGAATTAACATAGTCATATTTTTCTTTATCACTTGGTGTTTCTTTATTAAATGGATGAAGATAGTTTTCCATTATTATTTCACGTTTTAATTCTTGATCCATTTATATCATCTCTTTCATTATTTTATCTTTATCTGATAATAGTTCTACTAATTTATCAATTTCTTCTTTAGTATTGTATAAATATAAACTAATTCTACAAGTATTTTTAACACCTGTTTCATCTTTTAAGTTTTTAGCACAATGACTACCTGCTCTTATACATATATTATATTTGTCTAAGTATACTGCTACATCTTGTGAGAATATATCTTCTACATTAAATGAAACAATACCTGTATCACTTTCATAATTTATAATATCTATATGTTTAATCTTAGATAATTTATCTACTAGATATTTTCTTAATTCTTTTTCGTGCTCTTGTATTTTATTTATACCAATTGAATTAATATATTTTATTGCTTCACCTAATCCAATAGCACCCGCTATATTTGGTGTACCTGCTTCTAATCTAGTTGGTAGTTTCTTTAAATACACTTCATTTACATTATCGAATGATTCATTCATACCACCACCGAATTCAGTAGGTATCATATTATCTAATAATTCTTTTTTACCATATAGTATTCCAATGCCTGTAGGTCCTAACATTTTATGACCTGAAAATACAAGGAAATCACAATCTAAATCTTGAACATCAACTTTCATGTGAGGAATGCTTTGAGCAGCATCTACTACTACAAATATACCATTTTGATGTGCAAATTCACATATTTCTTTGATTGGTCTTAAATCTCCAATAACATTAGTTACTTGGGCTAATGATATTACTCTAGTTGTTGGAGTAATATTTCTTTTAACGTTTTCTAAAGTTACATAATAATTATCATCTAGAGGTATATAATTTACATTTATTCCTTTAGTTTTAGCTAAATGAAACCACGGAAGTACATTTGATGCATGTTCTGCTTTAGTGATTAGCACTTCATCTCCTGCTTCAAGTAAATTAGCAAAGAAACCATTAGTTATCATATTTAATCCTTGAGTCGCACCAGAAGTAAATACTACTTCTTCTCTAGATTTTGCATTGATAAATTCTTGTGCTAAGTTTCTAGCATCTTCATATTCCATATCTACTTTTAAACTTGTCTTATAGTCACCTCTATGAGCATTAGATGTGTAATTAGTATAGTAATCTACAATCTTATCTACTACACATTTAGGTTTAAATGTAGTTGCACCATTATCAAAATATATTATATCTTTATATAACATAGGAAAATCTTCTCTATTCATATAGACACCTCCTAATCTATTAAATTATTTTTAGTTTCATCATCTATTTCTAATTTAGAAGTTAAAAAACCTCTATAAATTAAGTTACTAGCATCTTCTTTAGTTAAACCTTTAGATTCTAAATAAAATAAGTAATCTTCATTTAAACTTGACAATGTAGCATTATGATTAATTACTACTTCATTTGATGATACTAAAAGGTTTGGTAATATTATATTTTGCTCTTCGTTTAAGGCTAGTATTCTTACGTTTTCTAACATATCATTATTTTTTAAACCTTTTTTTACATCTCCAGTTGCATCTACTATCATTTTACCTTTTTGATTAGTTACACCATAAAAATTAATAGTAGTATTATTATTGCTACCTAAGATATTAGCATTTACTTTAAAATTACCTTCAAGTTCATTATATGCACTTTGGTTAAATCTAACATTAGTATTATTATTTATATCAATAATAATATTAGAATTACTTAAATTTTTATTATATTTATTATATATTAATGATGAGTTATCATTTACTTTAATATTTAAATTAATATCTTCTTTTGACTCTAAATCATTTATTTTAACATTACCATCTATTTCAATAGTTATATTCTTTTTAGTTATAACTACATTTAATTCTTCATTATTAAAATGATAGTATTCTTTATCTAATAATAGTGTATTCATATTATTAATCTTCTTTCACTACATTAGCCTTGTTATAACCACTCTTATTGATTTCTTCAGCTAAAGTCATATCTCCTGATTTAACTATTGTATGATCTTTCATCATATGTACATATTTAGGTTTAATTGCATGTAATAATTCAATTCTATGAGTAATTATTAAAATAGATGGTTTATATTGTTCATAGTATTCATTAATAGACTTTGATACAAGTTTTAATGCATCTACATCTAAACCAGAATCTATTTCATCAAGAATAATAAATGATGGTTTTAACATCCACATGTGTAATAGTTCATTTTTCTTTCTTTCTCCACCAGACATTCCATCATTAATATTTCTATGAATAAATGATGAAGGTATATCTAATTTCTTACATATATCTAGCATTTCTTTATTAAATTGAAATAAGTTTAATTTACCATCTAATTTAACATTTAAAGCACTTCTTAGCATTTCTGCATTAGTTACACCCTCAATAGCAATAGGGTTTTGATTTAGTAAAAATATACCTGCTTGAGCTCTACTTGTAGTATCCATTGAAAGTAAATCTTTACCATTAAAAGTAATAGAACCAGATTCAACAACATAATTTGAATCTCCTAGTATAGTTTTACAAATTGAAGACTTACCTATACCATTTGGTCCCATTAAAGCGTGTATTTCACCGTCTTTTATATCTAAGTTAAAGTCTTTAATTACTTCTTTATCTAAAACTTTAACATTTAAATTTTTAATACTTAACATAATTATTTCCCCTAACGCATAAATTATAGCACATTTTATCGTATTTTTATATATTTATACAAGAAAAAAGATAGCTTATGCTATCTAATTTGTTTTTAATGTGAAATATCCAGGTTTTCCATTTGTAGGATCATCAACACGAGCATATTCTGCATCAATGTGACTACCATTCACTGTACCTGCTCCACCAACAAGTTTTGAACAGCCAGAAAACATGTATGTTGAATCAGTTACACTTGTATTTTGCCATTTATTAGATGCATATATTGTGGTTAGATTTTCTGCAGTATCAAACATATTATTCATTTTTTGTACTTTTTGTGTATCAAAACTTGATAAGTCGAGCGTTGTTAATCCACGTCTTCTATAAAACATATATGACATATCTTCTACATTTGAAGTATCAAAACTATCGAGACCTATAATTTCATATAAAACTGGATTATATGGCATATAAACGTTTTCAAACATGTGAGACATATTTTTTACTTTACTAGTATTAAAATTACTTACATCTATTTTTTCATATTCTGCTTGAGCAAACATATATGACATATCTTCTACATTTGAAGTATCAAAACTTGGTAACGCAAAAGTAGTAATGCCAGTTTTGTCAACTGTTTCTTCAAACATATGAGACATATTTTTTACTTTAGATGTATTAAGATTATCCAACCCACGTATTGTTGGTGAATTTTGTGCTCCTGTAAAAGCATTCATTGCAAACATATATGACATACTTTCAGCATTCGAAGTATTAAAATTTCTGATGTCTAACGTTCCGTTTTCTGCTGCACCGTAAAACATATAATCAAAATTTTTTACTTTAGATGTATTTAGATTTGATAAATCAACATCTGATAATTTTATGTCATTTGCAAACATATGTGACATGTCTTCAACATTAGATGTATTAAGATTAGTTATATTTAACTCTGTTAACTCTGTCATGTCCGCAAACATGTTTGATGCATTTGTAAGTTTGTTAGTTTCTAATCCGTTTGTGTTTAATGATTCATTTGAATTATTAAAGAATAATCCTGACATATCTTTAAC
>CAMOFW010000071.1 GCA_946613765.1 uncultured Mycoplasmatota bacterium | reverse complement strand
TTAATTATTATCTATATAATCTTCTAATTGTTTAATAAAGTTCTCATTGTTAGATACATATTGATTTGGTATAAAATCATTAACATCAAATATTGCTTTTTCTAAATCATATGTACCATCTAAAATATAACCTAATTTTGTATATTCTCTTATTATTTGTAATTGATGATCATTTACATGTTCTTTATATAATTTTAATCTTGCTACTGCAATAACTTTTTTGTTTAATTTTAATGCATCAAGTATTGTTCCTACTCCACCATGGCAAATAATAAATCTTGATTCATTCATGTATTTTAATACATCTTCTTTTGATAAATAATCATATAGTTTCATATTCTTTGATTCATATTTTGTTTGACCAATTTGTGCTACAACTTCATCTTTAATAATACCTTTATCAATAAGTTTATCTACTTCTTGTAAAAGACGAGGAAATTTTTTATCTTGTGTTCCTAAACTAACGTATATCATATATCCTCCTTAAAATATTGAACCAAAGCATTTAGCATTTGGATATACTTCTAACATTTGTGGCCATTGAACTACAAATAGATCAGCAAATTTATATACTAATTTACCAGTAGCAGTTTTAGTATTAACATTAGCAAATGTTTCAATATATATTACTTTCTTTTTAAAGATATGAGCTATACAACACATTGGTCCTGCGGTATGAGTTCCAGTTGTAATAACAAAATCTGGTCTATACATTATAAAATAAAATAATGATATAAATGAATTAAGTATAAGAACAAATGGATATAAAATAAATGTCTTTTTAGTACAATATATTAAATATGATGCTTTCTTTTTATATTTATTTTTTAAATATTTAGTAGATTTATTTTTTTCAGTAATAATCTTATAATCATATTTATTAAATAATTTATCTAACATTAAAAGTTCATTTAGATGACCACCCATAGATGATATAAACATTATTTTTTTCATATTTATTTCCTTTCAATTAGTTTAATCCATTTATCTTTAAAATTAGTATTTAGATATTCTTTTGATGTATTATAAGCATTATTAGATAGTTCTTTTAATAACTTAACATCATTAATTATTTCTATTACTTTATTAGCCATTTTATTAATATCTCTATTTTTAATTAAATAACCGTTATAATTATTTTTAATTATTTCTCTTGGACCTTCAGCACAGTCAAATGCTATTGGAACAAGTGAAGAAGACATTGCTTCAACTAAAACAAGACCAAATGATTCAGTATATGAAGTCATTAAATAGATAGCTGAATCTTTATATAATTTATTAATATAATCTGGTTTTTGAAATCCATGTAATATAACACTATCGTTTAAGTTATATTTATTAATCTTTTCTTTAATTAATGTATACTCTTTTCCATCCCCTACAATATTTAATTTAATATCTTTATTAATTTTATGTATTTCATTAAATACATCAATTAAAGTAAGATATCCTTTTTCTTTAGATAATCTTCCTACACTAATTAAATTAATTTTACCTATCTTATTTTCTTTAGCAGGTACTTCATCAATTGAATTAGGAATAAATACACATTTACATTTCATATTCTTACTCTTAAATAAATTATCATAATATTTATATAGATCTTTACTTACTAATATTAAATTATCTAAATTTTTACATGATTTAGTTAAATTTTTAATATATTTTTTATTATTATGATGATGGTTATGTTCCCATCCTATTTTAATGTTTTTACCATATTTACCTAGTAATTTATTAAAGTAATCTCTAGTAGATATATAAATATCACTATTAGAGTTTTTTAAAGCTTCTATCATAGTATTTTTTTTAATAGATAAACCTTTTAAACCTTTAATACCTTCTTTAAATGCTTTTATTAATCTAAAGTGTTTTAAAGCATTAAAGAACTCTTTTTGATTTGGTTTAATACTAGTTAGATAAGTAACTTTAACTTTGTTACTTAATTTAAAAGGTATCTTATCAATCATTTTATAAGTAGTTAGTATTTCTACATCATAATCATTACATAATAAATTAGCAGCATCACAGATGCATTTTTCAATGCCACCATATGATAAATGAAGTGCTAAAAAAGTAACTTTTTTCATATATTTCACCTATTCTTATTATAGTTTAAATAAAATAATTAGTAAATAAAAAGATTATTGAGTATCTTCAATAATCTTTTTAATATTATTATAAGATAGATTTTTGAATTGTTCTTCTCCTACTAATCTAATTATCTTTTTATTCATTCTATCAAACTTTTTAAACATTATTGTTGAATCTCTATGTACATCTGTACCTAGTAAATAAACAATATCTTTTTTTAATAGTTTTCTAGCCATTGATTTAGCTTTAATACCATATTTACCTAAGATACTTTCATAATTAACTTGTAAGTATACATCATTATCATTTAATTCAATGAAATCCCCTAAAGTCATATATGGATAACGTTCTGGATGTACTAATATAACTTTAATATTATTTGATTGTAATTCATATATTATTTTCTTTAAATTATATATTTTAGTATCAAATGGTAGTTCTAAGAATAAATAATTATTAATAGTTTTAATAGTATCATTATTAATTAGTTCTAACATATTAGAAGTTATTTTAACTTCATTAGCTAAATATAATTTAATATTAATATTATTATCTTTTAATGCACTATTTAATTTTTCTAGAACTGCTTGTTTTTCTTTATTGTTAGCTAAATATCTACCACGATAATGTGGCGTTAAAATTATACTTTCAAAACCCAATGCTTGCATTTTAGTTAGTATAGATATACTGTTTTCAATAGTCTTTGCACCATCGTCAATACCAAAAAGGATATGACTATGACAATCCATAAACTTATTCATATTTATAATTGTAATAATAATATCCGTTCTTAGTCATTGGGATCTTATTAATTATTACTCCTGCTAATGGAGCATTAACATTTTTAAGTGATTTTATTGTATTAGATAGTAAGTCTGATGGAGTATAACCAATTGTTGCTACTACAACAGTTTTATCTACTAAACCAGATACTACTAAAGAGTCTGGTAAGTTAGTAATTGGTGTACCATCAAGTATAATAAAATCATATTCTTTTTCTAATTCATTTAGTATTGTTTTAAAGATATTAGAGTTTAATAATTCAGATGGATTTGGAGGTACTATACCTCTTGTAATAACATCTAAATTTTCAATGTGTGTATGATTAATATATGAATGAATATTACTAATATCATTTTTAGCAATTAGATTAGATAATCCAATATTTTTAACATTAAATTTCTTATGTACTATACCTTTTCTTAAATCACAATCTATTAATAATACTTTTTTATTATTTAATGCATGTGATATAGCAAGATTAGATGAAACAAAGCTCTTACCTTCACCTGGAATAGATGATGTAATTAATAACTTTTTAATTTTACTATCATCCATTGATAAGAAATCTAGGTTTGTTCTAAGTGTTTTAATATCTTCAACAAAAGATGCTTTAGGATGTGAGTCTAATAGAACTGTATCTTTAGATTTAATATTCTTAAGTTCTTTAGAGAAATCTCTAATACTACCCATGATTGGTAGATTAACACGTGATTCTACTTCTTCTTTAGATTTAATATTTCTATCAAAGTAATATCTTAAGAATACATATACAAATCCTATAAATAAACCTAATGCTACATATATTATAGTATCTTTTAAGATATTATAATTATATGGTGTTTGTGCTACTACTGATTCATCTAAAATAGAAATATTAGTTAAATTATAAATAGATGCTACTTCATCTTTGAAGTTATTAGCTATAGAGTCTGCTATTTTTTTAGCTAATGTTGGACTCTTATCTATTACACTAATATTAATTATTTCAGTATCAGATACTGCACTAACAGTTACATTATCTTTTAATTGATTATAATTATAAGTTAAGTTAAGATTACTAATTGTATTATTTAATACATTTCTACTCTTAGCTATTTGAGTATAAGTATTAATTAACTTTTGATATAAAGTTAAATCACTTTGTGTTATTGTTTGACCACTGGCAAGTATTACAGAAGTTGTTGATTTATACATTGGTGTTTTAATTTTAAAGCTGTATGTTAGGCCTCCTACAATAAAAACAATAGTGATTAAGACTATTATCCAAAGTTTCTTAAAATAGTAATTAACTATGTCATTTAGATATAAATCTTCCATATTGTTGCCCCTTTTACCATATATTTAATATATCATAATTTGATATCTAATTCAATAAAAAAACATAACAAAATTTGTTATGTTTTTA
>CAMOFW010000070.1 GCA_946613765.1 uncultured Mycoplasmatota bacterium | reverse complement strand
ATTTCATAAATAAATATCTTATATGTAAGTTTCTATATTTAGATAAGAATCTAACAAAATAATCATCATGTTTATAATTAGCCATTAAAAATGATATTATCGTTGATATAGTACTATCTTTTTTATCTATTAAATTATTAAAATTACTTATAACAAACGTTAAACCAAATGATGTTTTATAAAGTAAGTTAGTTATATGATAATTATGTAATTTATTTATTTCTATTTTATTAATTAAATCCATCGTTATATTTTCATAAGCTTTATTATCATATATTACTTCAAAAAGAAAATACTTGTTAACAGAATTAGAATAATCAACAAGTATTTTGATAATATCTTCCAAGTTACGTTCTTTAATATAATATGCTAAATCCATAGAATCTTCTTTACTTAATTTATTTATAGCGTTAAATTTTAAATTTTTAATGTTTTCGATACTCTTGCTGTAATCTATCATTTTATCAGTCCCCTTTTTTAAGCGAAAACAGGTGATATTATACAACAAAAGAAAAAGTAAAGTCAATGACTTTACTTAGTTATTTAAAATATTTTTAACTACTTTATGTAAATATGTTTTATATTCGGTTATTGATAGATCAATTTTATTAGTTAGAACTGAATATGCAGTAGCACTAAAGAACTCAATAATCATAAATAACGCTATTTCAGGTTTTTTAATTTTATTTTCTTTAGCACCATTCATAAACATATCGTGTAATTTTAGAGGATCGCTTTCAATCATGTTTGATAGTTTATCTTGGTATAATCCTAAAGATAAATCTTTAGATACAAAATTTAAAATACCCTTTTCTTTATTTAATGCATCAATAACATAATCTAAAATAAATATTACTTGATCATCAAATTTTTTAATTTTATGATTACTTAATTCTTCTAAAGCTTCATTAAATAATTCTTTTGATTTTTCAGTTACTAATTCTTCTTGTAATTTATATTTATCTTCAAAATATAAATAGAATGTACCCTTAGCAACACGTGCTGCATCTACTATATCTTGAATAGTAGTTTTATTTATACCTTTTTTTGCAAATAGTTCATATGCACTAGAAAGTAATCTTTTTTTCTTTGAAGTTTCTTCCATAATACTTCACTTCCTCAAGAAAAAAATAACACAATTAATAATAATAGTCAATTAAAAAATGAGTGATATTATTTAACTGTAATTCATATAATTATATAGATATTGACTTTTGGTCAGTTTAGTGTTATTATACTACTGACTTTTGGTCAGAGAGGATGAGAATATGAAAAATATAAGTAAAAAAATAGTTAAACATAAAACACTTATATTAATTATTAGTCTTTTGCTTTTAATACCTGCTGTGATTGGTATGGTTAAGACTAAGATTAATTATAACGTTTTAGTTTATCTGCCTGAAGATATTGAAACAATGAAAGGACAAGATATATTAACTGATGATTTTAATATGGGTGCTTTTTCTGTATCTATATTAGAGAATATGTCATCAAAAGAAATACTTGATTATGAAGATAAAGTAAGAAGTATTGATGGTGTTGAAAAGGTATTTTCAATTAAAGATGTACTTGGTACAACCATACCTGTTGAAATATTACCTAGTGATTTAAGAGATAAAGTATATAAAGATAATACTTATTTACTTGCTATTACATTTAAAGAAGGTACATCTAATGAGAAGACTTTAAATGCCGTTGAAGAAATTAGAAATATTTCTTCTAAAGCTAAAATTGGTGGTATGAGTGCAATGGTACTTGATACTATGAAGTTATCTGATAGTGAAGTTGTTGTATATGTTGTTATAGCAGTTATACTTTGTATATTAGTATTAATGTTATGTTTAGATTCTTATTTAGTACCATTTATATTATTAATTAATATTGGTATTGCTATTTTATATAACATGGGTACTAATATATTCTTAGGTGATATATCTTATATTACTAAAGCAATTAGTGCAGTATTACAACTTGGTGTTACAACAGACTTTTCTATATTCTTGTATCATAGATATGAGTTTAAGAAAAAGAAATTGAATAAAGAAGAAGCAATGGCTGATGCAATTAACGATACGTTTATTAGTGTTGCAGGATCATCGCTTACAACAATTGCTGGTTTCTTAGCATTATGTACTATGACTCTACTTTTAGGAAAAGATATTGGTATAGTTATGGCTAAGGGTGTATTACTTGGAGTTATATGTGTACTTACTTTATTCCCTGCTCTATTATTAATATTTGATAAAGCAATAGATAAAACTACTCACAAAGTAATATTACCTGAATTTAAACATATTAAAGAATTTACTTTAAAACATTATAAAGCAATATTAATAGTATTCTTAATATTATTAATACCTGCTTATATTGGTAATAAGAATGTTAAAACATATTATAATTTATCTGAAAGTTTACCTAAGGATTTAGCTTTTAATGTTGCTAATGAAGAAGTTAAAAATAAATTTGGTATAGGTAGTCCTTCAGTAGTTATGATTGATAAGAATATTAAAAATAATACTGTTAATGAAATGGTTGATAAAATTAAAGAATTAGATGGTATTGAAGGTGTTATTAGTTACTCTAAGTTAAGTGATTTAAATATACCTGAATCAATGATTAATGATGATATTAAATCAATGTTAAAAACTGATAAATATCAAATGATTATTATTAATTCTAAATATGATATAGCTACTAATGAATTAAATGATCAAATAGGAAAGATTAATGATATAGTTAAGTCTTATGATAGTAATTCAATATTAGCTGGTGAAGGTCCATTAATGAAGGATTTAATTAAGATAAGTGATACTGATTTTCATAATGTTAATTATACATCTATAGCAGTTATATTTATTATTATGATATTTGTACTTAAGAGTATATCATTACCTATTATCTTAATTATAGCTATTGAATTTGCAATATTTATGAATATGGCTACATTCTATTACAGTGGAGTTACCTTACCATTTATTGCATCAATAGTTATTGGTACAATTCAACTTGGTGCTACAATTGATTATGCTATATTAATGACTACTAAATATTTAGATAAGAGAAAGACTAAAGATAAATTTGAATCAATGAAACATGCTCTTGATTCATCTGTTGGTTCAATCATCACTTCTGCTCTATGTTTCTTTGCAGCTACTGCAGGTGTTGGTTTCTATTCAAAAATAGATATGATTGGATCAATATGTAATTTAATATCTAGGGGAGCAATTATATCAATGGTTGTTGTTATATTTATACTTCCTTCATTGATATTATGTTTAGATAAATTAATTATTAAAACTACTAAGGGGTTTAAGAAAGGAAATAAGATTATGAATAAAAAAGTTATTGCTACAATGTTAGTTGCTGTTGCTCTACCAATGTCTGTTAGTGCAGCAGTTAAAGATGAAACTGTATATTCTATTATTGATAGTAATGGTAATACTAATACTACTGTTAGTGAAGTATTAAAAGATATCAATGGTGATGTATTAGATGAATCTGATTTAGAAAATATATTAAATGTTAATGGTAATGAAGAATATTTTAAAAAAGATTATCAATTAACTTGGAAAAGTAATGGTAATAATATTTATTATCAAGGAACTACACAAAAAAAATTACCTATTGAATTAAGTGTTAAATATTATTTAAATAATGAAGAAGTTAATGTTAAATCAATTAAAGGTAAAGAAGGACATATTAAATTAGTTATTGATTATAAGAATTTAGATAAACATGGTGATTTATATACTCCATTTGTTGTTACTATGGGTACTATTATTAGAGGTAATGCTACTAATGTAAGTATAAGTACTGGTAAGATTATTAATAATGGTAATTCTACTGTTGCAGTAGGTCTTGCCCTACCTTACTTAGATAAGAGTTTAAATTTAAGCGAGTTATCAAAATATAATAATATAACTATTGAATATGATACTACTTCTTTTGAAGAAAGTGATATTTATAATGTTTATTCTTCTAATTTAATATCATCTAGTGATTTTGATGTATTTAATAAGTTAGATGAAATATATGATAAGATTAATTTATTAGGTGAATCATCAACTAAGTTAGTTGATGGTGCTAATAAATTAAGTAATGGTATGAATGAATATAATAAGAATTTCAAAAAATATAAGAATGGTATTATTGAATTAAATAAAGGTACTAAGAAATTAAATAATGGTTATAAACAAATTAATGGTGGTTTATATAAATTAAATAGTTCATTAAGTGAATTAGCTTCATTAAGTAATTCATTAGTTGAATTAAAGAGTGGTCTTGCTAAAACTACAGAAGCATTAGAACAAATTAG
>CAMOFW010000069.1 GCA_946613765.1 uncultured Mycoplasmatota bacterium | reverse complement strand
AAGAGATTAATTAATGAACAAGAAAAGTTAATTGATGTAGTATATGAATTAGTTGATGCAAGAATACCATTTTCATCTAAAATGCAAGATAAAGATAATATACTTTTAAATAAACCTAGAGTTATTATTTTTACTAAGTTTGATTTATGTGATAAAGATGAAACTAATAAATGGATTAAGTATTATGAAGATTTAGGACATAAAGTAGTTACTTTAGATTTATCTACTAATAATATTGATTTTAGTAAATTAATTAATGTTACTAATGATATTATGAAGAGTGTTCAAGAAAAGAGAAATCTTAAAGGATTAAAAGATAAAGAAATAAGAGTATTAGTTTTAGGCATACCTAATGTTGGTAAGTCAACATTTATTAACAGATTCGTTGGTAAAAACGTTGCTCAAACTGGTAATAGACCAGGTGTTACAACTAACTTAGTATGGCTTAAAACTAAATCTAATATATTATTATTAGATAGTCCTGGAATACTTTGGCCTAAAATTGAAAGTGAAGAAGTAGCTTTAAACTTATCTGCAATGAGTGCTATTAAAGAAGAAATACTTCCAATAGATAAGGTTGCAGTTCATATATTAAATAAGTATAATAAGTATTATAAAAATATATTAAGTAGTTTTTATAATATGAATGAACTAGATGAGGATATTGTTGAATCATATAATATTATAGGTAAGAAAATAGGTGCTTATAAAAATGGTGAAGCTGATTTTAGACGAGTATCTCAATTTATATTAAATGATATAAAAAGTGAAAAGATTAAAAATATAACTTTTGATAGAAAAGATGATTAGTTGTGAATAAAAAAGACATTATTAACAATGTAAATAAAGATAATATTATAATTAATGATAGTGCACTTGTTATGCATGGAATAATAGAAGAATGTAAAGACGTAGAATCGGTTGATCCTAAGTCTTTTTCTGGTGAAGTAAAAATAATTGATGGATATAAAGTAATGTCTTTAGAAGATATATTAGAATATAAGAAATCATTAAATAGTAGTAAAGAAAAGAAAATGATTACTAAATTAGATTTATTACTTGGTAGTAATGATAATTATAGATATGAAAGAAAATTAAATAAAGAAGGTTATAAGTTAATTGGTGGTGTAGATGAAGTAGGTAGAGGTCCACTTGTTGGTCCAGTTGTTGCTGCTTGTGTTATACTTCCTGTTGGTTATAAGTTAGAAGGTTTAACTGATTCAAAGAAGTTAAGTGAGAAAAAAAGAGAAGAGTTTTATGATATTATCATGAAAGATGCCATAGCAGTTGGTGTTGGTGAAATATCAGCTAAGGTTATAGATGAAGTTAATATTTATGAAGCATCTAAACTTGCCATGTTAGAGGCTATTAAATCATTAAATGTAAAACCTGATTATTTGTTAATAGATGCTATGAAGTTAGATATAGATATTAAACAAACATCTATTATTAAAGGAGATTTTTTATCTCAAAGTATAGCTGCTGCGTCTGTTATTGCTAAAGTAACTAGAGATAGAATGATGGTAGAATTAGATAAAAAATATCCACAATATGAATTTGCTAAACATAAAGGATATCCTACTAAAAGACATGTGGAATTAATTAAGAAGTATGGTGTACTTGATAATTATCGTTTTACATATCGTCCAGTTTGTGATTTAATAGTAAAGGAAAAGGAGTAACACAATGAAAATATTCTTAAATAAAACACTAAGAAATTTCTTGGCATTTTTTTCAACATTATTCTTAATAGAAATGATATTTAGAGTAGTATCTAAGTTTCCTCTATTAGATTATAGTGTTATAAGAATTGCTATAGGAATAACTATTTTATCAAGTATATTATCTGTAATATTATCGTTTACTAATAGGAAAGTAAGAAATGTATGTACAATACTTTTAATAGTTATTGCTAGTATTTATGCAATAGCTCAAGCAGCTTTTTATAATTATTTAGGAACATATATGTCTGTTGCTACAGCAACACAAGCTGGTGCAATTGGAGACTTTGTTTTAGACTTTATTGGTAGTATTAAATGGTATTATTATTTAATGTTATTACCACTAGTTATTTTTATAATTTTATTTTGTTTATTTGCTAAAAAGATTAATATTTATGAATCTAATTTAGAAGTTAGTTTTATAGATAAGATTAAAGGTAAAAAGAAAAAACAATTATTTATTGAAGAATTAAATAAGAAGAAAAAGAAAAGTCTATTAATTAATAGAATAATATTTAGTGTTGTAGCATTATTATCTATAGTAGGATATTATTTTTCATTAACACTAGATTTTATGCAAAATGATTTACAAATGATTGATAATGTTTCATTATTTAAAAATCCAACTATGCCTAATATAGCTATTAGTCAATTTGGAGTTGAAACATTTGCATTACTAGATGTATCTACTTTAATTTTACCTGATAGTAATAATGAAGTATCATATCAAAATCAAGAACAAATTGATGTAGAAGAAGATTATAAAAGAGAAATAGATGATAGTGCTTGGATAGCTTTAAATAATAATGAAACTATTAAAGATTATAAAACATTAAATAATTATTTTATGTCTAAGGCTATTACACCTAAGAATCAATATACTGGAATGTTTGAAGGTAAAAACTTAATAGTTATTATGGTAGAATCTGGTAGTAATGTATTAACAGATTATCCTGAATATTTCCCTAATATTAATAAAATATATAATGAAGGTTGGGCATGGGATAATGCATTCTCTCCTAGAAATGCTTGTTCAACTGGTAATAATGAAATGAGTGGTATTACCTCTTTATATACTATTAATAGAAATTGTACTGCTAATGTTTATAAAGATAATACATATTATGAAGCAATATTTAATTTATTTAATAATAAAGGTTATGATGTAACTTCATATCATGATTATGATGATCATTTCTATTATAGAAAGACATATCAACCAAATATGGGATCACATTATTTTTATAATGTAGATGATTTAGGTGTTAAGAGATTATGGGATGATAATAGTAATCAACCATGGCCTAGTGATGTAGAGTTTATTGAAAAATCATTACCTAAATATATTAATGAAGATAATTTTATGGTATGGTTAACTACTGTATCATCACATATGAAATATTATTATTCATCTGTTACAGGTGATATGAATTTAGATTTATTTGAAAATGAAACATGGGATTTAGAAAATAAGAGATATATGTCTAAATTAAAAATAGTAGATGATGCTATTGGAAGATTATTAGAATTATTAGAAGAAAATGGTAAATTAAATGATACTGTTATTATGTTATATGCTGATCATGAACCATATGGTATTAGTGATGAAGTATTTAATCAAATAACTAAGTATGATGTTTTAACATCTACTGGTGATGTTGACAGAACTCCATTTATCATTTATAATCCTGAATTAACTCCAACTAAGTATGATGAATATACATCATTTATTAATATATTACCAACACTTGCTAATTTATTTGATTTGGATTATGATCCAAGATTATATGGTGGAGAAGACTTACTTAGTGATACATATACAAATGTTGTTGCATTTGCAGATGGATCATGGAGAAGTGATATAGCATATTTTGATGCTACCACATCTAATATTACTTATTTAAGTGATAAAACTTATAGTAGTGATGAAATAAAGAAAATAAATAACAAGATTAAAACAGAAATGGATATGGATAATCTAGCTATAAAAAGAGATTATTTTAGTTATTTAAATGAAAAATTAAATAAAGGATTTGTTCCAACAATTAAAGATATTAGTAATGACTCAAAATAGTGAGGTGAAATTATTGAAAAATTTAGTTATAGTAGAATCACCATCTAAAAGTAAAACTATTGAAAAATATTTAGGTGGAGATTTTAAAGTAGTATCATCTAAAGGTCATATTAGAGATTTAGCTACTTCTGGTAAGTTTGGTTTAGGTATTGATTTAGATAATGATTTTAAACCAAATTATATTGCTATTAAAGGTAAATCTAAAACAATCGCTGAGCTAAAGAAATTAGCTAAAGAAAGTGATATGGTTTATCTAGCAAGCGACCCAGACCGTGAGGGAGAAGCTATATCTTGGCATTTACTTGATGTATTAAAATTAAAGGATAATTATTCTAGAGTTGTATTTAATGAAATTACAAAACCTGCTGTAGAAGAAGCATTTAAACATCCAAGATTAATTGATGATAATTTAGTTAAATCACAAGAAACTAGAAGAATGTTAGATAGAATGATAGGTTTTAGACTATCAAAGTTAATGCAAAGTAAGACTAGTGGTAAGAGTGCTGGTCGTGTTCAAAGTGTTGC
>CAMOFW010000068.1 GCA_946613765.1 uncultured Mycoplasmatota bacterium | reverse complement strand
ACACCTTGATGAGTTTCAAATAATAAATTGAATTTTCTAATTGGTGTAAAATCACAATTACCACACTTAGGACAAGTAATATTATTATCTTTGATGTATTGTTCTAATTTTTCATTTTCCCATCCATCTCCAGTTTCTTTACCATTAGTAAAGTCTTCGATTAACTTATCTGCTCTGTGTCTTGCCTTACATTTTTTACAATCGATTAGTGGATCAGCAAATGAAGCAACATGACCAGATGCAACCCAAACCTCAGGGTTCATTAATATAGCACTATCTAAACCAAAGTTATTCTTTTCTTCTTGAATAAACTTCTTCCACCATGCTTCTTTAATATTATTTTTTAATTCTCTACCTAAAGATCCATAATCCCAAGTATTAGATAAACCACCATATATCTCACTACCTTGAAAAATAAATCCATATTGTTTTGAATAATTAACTAATTCTTCCATTGTCTTTTCCATAAATATTCTCCTTTACAAAATAAAAAGTGATTCTTATTTATGTAGGGACGGAAAATATTCCGCGGTTCCACCCTACTTATTCTTTAGTAAGAATCACCTTAATTACTATATAACTGATAGGTTTCCAAGCCCGTCTTCGTTTGTATGACTAAATTATAAATTAATTTTGTTTTCTTTTCAAGTTATTTGTGTATATTTTTCTAGATTTAAACTTAGTTTTTTTATAAACAGTATTGTAATCAACTACTTTTTCAATACTGTTTTCATATATATTCATAACATTATCAATTCTAGATTTTAAACTTTTCATAACTATAATGTTATCTCTAGCATTATTTTTAATTAAATCATAATATAATTCATTATATAATCTAATTAAATAATTAATAATATTTTCTAAAATATACATATAATTATTATACGAATATACTTCCTTTAAAGAACGTAAATACTTATTAACACTAATAACATCAGTTCTTAAAACATAATCTATTAACTCAGGTAATCTTTCCTCAATTAATAAACTAATTCTAAAATTATTAAAATTATTAACATAAAATAATTTTCCATAAGTATCTTTCATGTTGTAAACCCCCTTAAATATATATAAATTATAGCACGTTTTAATTAATATGTCAAATTTGATACACAAATAAAAAGATACTAAAGTATCTTTTATTTAGTTCTATTATTTAATCTACTATTAAATTCACTAACTTGACTAGCTACATTTAATATATAGTTTAATTGTTTTTGTTCACTTTCACTATTAGTAACACTCATATATTTTGCCTTTTTATACTCACTATACAATTCTAAAAACAATTGTTGATCATTATAAGATAATTCATTATATCTAATATAAATATCTGATAATATTATTTTAACACTCTCAATTTGTTCTAATATAGCATTTCTATTATTTCCAAAAAATACCTCACTTACTTTATCTTCCTTAAAATCACTTATACTCTTAATAGCATATTCTTTGCTAACATTATACACTTTACAATATAATTGAATATATTTTTCTTTTTCAATATCATTCCACATATCATAATTAGATTTACCATATTTCAAAGATAATGCATTAGTAAATGAAATCAATTCATTTACATAATCCATTTCAACAACACCACTTTTATTATCAGTTTTACTTATATCTTCAGAACTAATTACTTTAGAAGGAGCATCTATTAAACTATTATCTTTAATTAATTTTTCTAAATTAACCTTACTATTATATATTTCTTCAAATTGTTTCTTATAATAAGATACATCCTTATCATCTTCAAACTCCACTTCTGGAGCATCTACACTATCCATTATTTTATTAACATCAGTTTCTTCATCAAAACTAGTAATAGGTACATCTACACTATTCATAACATCATTAACATTAACTTTATCATCATCATATGTTATTTCATTATATTCTTTAGTTTCATTATCTTTAATCCAATCTCCATCAATAGACATTGTATCTAGTGCCATAAATATCACTACTTTCCTACCACAAGTATAACAATAATAATGTAAATTTACAATATTTTACAAATAACTTTACATAATTAAGTAAATAAAAAGATGCCTTAGCATCTTTATTTAAGCATTTTATCAGCTTCATTAAACATATTATCTATAGCTTTCTTAGCACTATTTCTCATATCTTTATTTAATACCATATAAGTTAAAGTACTACCACCAGCCATACCTATTAAAAACATAGCTTTATTCATAATCATCACCCATTAATATTATGGATAATTATTTATATTTTATTCACTATTTTATCTAATAGATTAGTATTACGATTATCAGAATAATCATTTAATACACCCATCTTAAATGCTGCTTCTTCTCCAACTATAACTAAAGACTTTTTAGCTCTAGATATACCAGTATATAATAACTTATTATATAACATCTTATAATAACTTTTTGATACAACCATAACTACATGAGAAAACTCAGATCCCTGAGACTTATGTATAGACATAGCATAAGCATGAGTAATATCACTCATCTCTTCTTTTTTATATTCATGTATTTCTCCATCAAAATCTATTAAAAAGATATCATTCTTTCTAGGATGAGTAATACTAACTATCTCTTTAATATATCCTATATCACCATTAAATACCCCTTTATCTATATCATTAGATAATTGTAATACTTTATCATTTTCTCTAAATACTCTATCTCCTATTTTAATTTCCTTTTTACTTTTATCCTTAGGATTAAATAAATCTTGTAATATTTTATTTAAATTATCTATTCCATTTTCACCCTTATACATAGGAGCAAGTATTTGGATATCTCTTTCATCTAATCCTTTACTAATAGACATTTCACATATTTTTTTAATTGATGATTTTATCTTACTAGAATCAATAGATAAGAAATTATAATCATCTTTCTTAGACATAAAATCTTCACTTAATTCTTTGTTCTTTATTTCATTAGCAAGTATTGGTATATAAGAATTATTTGATTGTCTATATATTTCCTTTAAAGGTGTATAAGAAAAAGCAAATGATGATATTAAATCATGTAACACTAAACCAGGACCAACTGAAGGTAATTGATTAGAATCCCCTACTAATACTAATTGGATATTCTTAGTTAGTCCTTTTAATAAAGAATAAAATAAATTAGTATCAATCATAGATGTTTCATCTACGATTATTAGTTTATGAGTATTAGGATTAAATTCATTAACTTGAAATTCATTATTATCTTTATTCCATTTTAAAAACCTATGAATGGTTGATGCACCAAGTCCAGTTGCCTCAGCTAATTTCTTCGAAGCCCTACCAGTTGGAGCAAGCAGTGCTATTTCACTTAATATATCTCTTGGAGATAAATGATGCAAAGTTATATATAAATCAACTATAGCTTTAACTATTGTAGTTTTACCTGTTCCAGGTCCTCCAGTAATAATAGATATTCTATTTTCTAGAGATGTTTTAATAGCACGTTTTTGTTCTTCATTATAAGTTACCCCTAATTCTTCTTGTAACTTAATTATTTCAGTATCAAATATTGTATTAGTTTTAATATTCTTTTCATTTATTTCTAATAATCTAGTAGCTATATATTCTTCTTCATCATTAGTTTCTCTTAAAGATATCATTGAATTACTATTATAAATAATACCATCATCACTTAATCTACTTAAATAATTAATAAATACATCATAATCTAATATAATATTAAAATATCTTTTTAAACCATCTATTATTTCATCTTCACTAAAATAAGTATTACCTAAATCATATTCTAAATCCTTAATAGTTTGTTCTAAACAAGCTATTTCCCTTACTTCTTTATTATATCCATCTAATTTTAAATAAGCATTATCTATCTTTTTAAAATCAATTAATTCTTTAAATACATAAGGATTATCTTTCATAATTTCTAAAGAACTATTACCATAAGAATTAATAATAGATAAAGCTTCATTAATAGTAAAACCTAACTTTTTAAACTCTACTATCATATCATCTGTATTTTGATACTTACTAATAGATTCATATATCTTCATAGCTTTCTTTTCACTCATCTTAGGAACTAAGAACAAATTAGAAAAGTCTTCTTTAATTAACTTTATTGCATCTTCACCTAAATACTTAACTATCTCTTTAGCGGTCTTTTCTCCACACCCCTTAATAAGTGGTGAAGATAAAAACTCAATAACAGCTTCTTTACCTACTATTTCTTCTTTTTCATAATTTAATACTTTATATTGAAATCCATATCTTTCATTATAAATTAAAGAACCCTCTAACTTATAACTATCATCAATTAATAAAGGACCAAAATACCCAACAAAAGTAATAGTCTTATTTAAATAATCACTTAATTCTTCATCATCACTCTCTTTAACCTTAATTAAGCCAACCTTATATCCTGTTTCACTCTCAAAGATTAATTGTCTAATCTTACCCTTAATATATGACATTACTTTCACCTACCTTTATTAATAAAACCTTCG
>CAMOFW010000067.1 GCA_946613765.1 uncultured Mycoplasmatota bacterium | reverse complement strand
TTATTATTAATATAATATTTTTCTTTTAATAAATTAACTAAAGTATCATTTTTACTTTCTTCTAATAAACTATTAATATAATCATCATTTAATTTAGATAATAATAACTTAGTTTCTTCCATATTATATCCAACTTGTAATAACTTATATTCATAAGTTTGATGATATAAGTATTCCTTATACTTATTAACAGCAAAAATTGATACAATAATAATTATTAATAATGCAATACCAACAATTTTAACATTCTTTTTTAATCTTCTTCTTCTTTTTTTAGCCATCTTAAAAGTACCTCACTATTCTTATCTAAATTATAACATAAAAATAATATAAATTGTAAAATATAAATTGACATAAGGCCCTATTTATTGTAAAATTTAATTATATTTATGGAGCCATAGCCAAGTGGTAAGGCATGGGACTGCAACTCCCTGATCGCTGGTTCAAATCCTGCTGGCTCCTCCAATTAAAAAAATACACACGAATGTGTGTTTTTTTTATATTTTATAAAATATTCTTCTCTTCATTATATTAATAATAATTACAAAAGAAATAACTATACAACTAACAATTGATAAATAATTAACAAATGCTCCAGTCTCTGGATTCTTATATTCCTTCTTTTCTTCTTCAACTACTTCCTCTTCTTTTTCAGTTGGTGTTTCTTCTTTTGGTTCTTCTTCTACTGGATCTTCAATTGGTTCAACAATAGTATTTTCATCAATATATAACTTAGCTTCATAAGCGTTCTTTAATAAGACAGCAGTAGCAAGTGATTCAATAACATGTGGTTCTTCTGTATCAAAATTCCATACATAACCACCATCAACATTAACATCATCACTAACTAACATTTTATTATATATATAATTATATATACTACCTAATTCTTCTACATTAGATCCCATTACTTTTAATAATTCTAAATAAAAACCTGAATTAACACTTTCTACTACTGTTTCAGCATGGCTACCCTTATCTCCACTAATTGTGTACTCACCATAAAACTTAGTGTTATCAACACTAATTGCTTTAATTGCTTTAGTAAATTCTTTTGAATAATAATTATCTTTATCATAATTTACAATACCTAATACAGTATAAAATAATTGATCTGTAGTTATATCATTATTCTCATTATAAGAACTATCATAATTATCTTGATTAACTCCTCTTTCACCTATCTTTTCATAAGGTAAAATATAATCAACACCATCTTTATTAAAACTAAATGTACCATTCTTATTTTCTAAAGCATCAAATACAAAACTAAAATAACTATCCATAGATTCTTTATACTTATTATCTTTAGTAATATCATATGCTTTACTAAAAGATAAATAATAAGGATATGCTATATCTAATGGTTTAATCCATGATGCACCAGTTGTATCATAAAAGAATAGAAAATCTGGTAAAGCTCCATTTTGACCATACTTATCTTGTATATAAATGACTGAATCTAATATATCTAATGCTGTATCTAAATATATTTGATTATTAGTAACTTCATGTAATTCAAGAAAGAACCATGGAACAAATAACATTGAATTCATATATATTTCTGGTTCTTCATTATAACCCCAACGAGTACCTCCAGCTTTGACTAAATTTGCGCTAACCATATTCTTTTGTGAAACAACTAAATTTAATGGTAATCCATTTACATCCCTAGGATAATTATGAGTATACATTGAATGATCAATAATATTATTAGCAATTAAAATAGCTAAATCTAAATACTCTTGAGTATTAGTCTTTTTATAAGCATAAATTAAACTATCACCCATTAATGCAGTAGATATCATTAATTCTCTAGGTCTATACATTGTTTTATCTATTAAATCATAATTTAAAAATACAGTACCTTTAGTAATATTATTATAATCATTATTATAAGATTCTAAAGTATCTTCTTTAACTATTAAATTATTATCTTTTAACCAATGAAAGTAATCATCTTCTATAACATCTAAAGCTCTAGTAGTAGGACAAAAAATAAATAATAAAAGTATAAAAAATAATATTTTATTCTTCATAAGTACCACCTATTATATTCATAATAATAGTTATTTTCATTAAAGTCAATAATATACAAGAAAATAAAAAATAAAGTGTAAAATACACTTTATTCTTTTATAAATTCTAAAGTTTTATTAATAGCTTCTTTCATACATTTATCATCATGAAAACCATGATCTCCACCATTAATTAATAATAGTTTAGCATTCTTACACTTTTTACTAACTTTAACAGATGAAGTATATGGAACAAACTTATCAGAAGTACCATGAATAAATAATAATGGTATATCTATACTATATAAATGCTTATCAGCCCTATATCTTCTTTCATCTTTAAAGTATTCATAACTTAATTTAACACCTTTTTCAATTTGATAATATCCTTGTTTCTTAGCTAATCTTTCTCTTTTACCAGGTAAATTAAATATACTCTTTCTTAAATTTAACGCTGGATACCATAATACTATTTTCTTAATATTATATTTATTCTCGTCAATTAATGAAACTATTCTACCACCCATACTACATCCAACTAGAATAAAACTATTAAATGAATATTTCTTAATTAACATATCTAATGTATCTTCTAGATTCTTAATCATATGACTTACACTATACTCATCATATTCTCCATCAGATTCTCCACAAGAGACAAAATCAAATCTAAAATTATTTATATTATTTCTAGATAATTCACTAGAAATAGTCTTAACTGCATTAGAATCTTTACTACTAGTTCTAGGATGACATATAACAGCTATTTCATCACTATCATTAATTTTACTTAAAATTCCACATAATTTTAAACCATTATATGTATCATAAAAAAACTTATTTTCCATAATTATTACTCCTAAAATAATTATAACATTTACTTATTTAATCCAATATAAACAAATGTAAAGTTTACAAATTGCATGTAAATTAAAAAGAGACTTTTAAGTCTCTTATTTTAATTTAATCATATATCTCTTATCTCTAATAGTTAATTGTAACTCAACACTTTCTGCATTTCTAATGTTACTTGATGTTTCCAGTATAATTGCATCATTAACGCTCTTAGGTGTTTTATCTTCTACACTAGCATAATTATCCTTACCATTAACACTATATTTAATAACACCAAAATCCCCAAAGAATGTTGTCTTAGTTTTTAAATTTTTAAAGTATGTAGCATTATCATCAGGATTAAAACTTCCATTTAATACTAACAATAAACCATTACTTGATGCATTAACTGCATTCATAGAATCTCTACATTCTTCTTTATAACAATATTGATATGTATATCTATAACTATTAGAAATACTTGCTTTATCAATCTTTAATGTAGTATTTAATACATTAGATTTATTAAATTTAACTTCATCCCCTATATTATAATTACCAACTACTCCAATCGAAGAAGTAAAACTTGGAGATAAAGTTATTTCTTTATATTTAGGAATAACTTCTTCTTTTTTATATACTAATGAATCTAATATTTTAATCTTATATTTACTCTTAGCTTGATCTTCATTTAATTCGTAAGTTAATACATATTCATAAGACTTACCTTGACCTAATTTTTCACCATAATATGGTATTGCTATATCAACAAACTTACCACTTCTATCTAAAGTTGGATATATACAGTTATTATTAATATCTAAACAAAAATCAGATGTACTAATACTTAATAAATCATTAGAATTATTAGTAGCACTAACTTTAACTGCTAAATATATCTTACCATCCATTATTTTATTACCAGCATAATCTAATGTAGATAATGTAGAACCATTAAACTTTAATGACATCTTTGAATAAGTAAACGATTGATCTACTCTAACTATTCTATTTAATGAAATAATAAACCTAACTATTAAAAATACTAATATAACTCCTGTAATAGCACCTAATACTTTAAATACATTCTTATTTTCAATAAAATAATACTTAATCTCTCTAATGTATCTATTAACCCATCTTTTAAACTTATAATCTTCATTAGTAATTTTAATTTCTACTTCTTCACTATCTTCTTCATCTAGATTAATTTCTTCTCTTATATCTAAGAAATCACCAGATCTAACATCAAAACCAAATGTTAAAAGCAAATGAATAACTACCACTACAATTTGACTATAAAACAATATTGATATTAAACTTCGAATAATAAGCGAAGTTGATGCTTCTAATTCAGCATTAACAGCATTATAAAGTAACCCTTTAGAAAACACTGAAAATACTAATACTACAAAATAAAATATAGTTAATAATAGATAAGGAAAATAATACTTATTCTTCTTTTTAAATAAAGAAGTTAATAAAATATAAAATATAATGATTAAAATACTAGCTATAATCATTAAGAAAGAATAATATATTTCTGGTGCATTATTAATAGTAGTAACATAACCATCTACTACAAATCTATTAAAGAAATTATTTAAATTATAATACATAAATATTAAA
>CAMOFW010000066.1 GCA_946613765.1 uncultured Mycoplasmatota bacterium | reverse complement strand
GTATTATCTACTATTAAAGATGATAGAGTAGTTGTTACTATATTAAATAATAGTGATGATATAAAAGAATTTAATTTAATTGTTGATAATGAATATATAAATGATAAGATAAATAAACATAGTATTATTACTTATGAATTATAATTAAAAAAACTACACTTTAATAGTGTAGTTTTTTAATTATTTAATTCTTGCTCTTACTGGTGTTGTTTTAACTTCTTGCTTAGTAGTCTTACTTACATGTCCCATTTCATGAAAAGTGTAAGTATCATTGTTTTCACTGTTTTTCTTTTTAATTTTGATTGTAGCTGTTGCTTTTGTTGTAGGCATATTATTTTCTTGTCTTGTTTGTCTTACGTGATCTTTTTCATAGATTCCATATTCATCTTTAACTTTACTTGCTAGTATTTGTTTTCTTAATTGTTTACTAACACTTAGTAAATATAATTTTTCTACATAGATTTCAAATAAATCTCCATATTCAACAAAAGCTTTCTTATAGTTTTCTTTAACTCTTTTAAGAATTTCTTCACGTTCTAAATTAGTCATTGAACTCATATTTGTTGTTATTTTTTCAAAATGATCATGATTAAATCTTTTAGCAAAGAAATTTGATAAGTTTTCAGATTGTAGTACTTTAATGTATTCTTTACTCTCAGGATTCTTTGAATCTAAATCACAATCTCTTTTTAAAAATTCACTAACAGTGGGAACAATTAAATTTTTGTTTGTTGCAATAGTTTTTAAATTCCAGTCTATTACAGTTGATGCTTTGTCCATCTTATTCTTTCTTCTCCTTTTTATGTCACATATGTTATCACTAAGAATATACTAAGTCAATAAAAAAGAGCAACTGTTTGCTCTTTTTATTTTACTATAATTGTTCTAGTTAATGTATTTGCATAACCATCTACTTTATAAGTAATAGTATATGTTCCAGCTTTATTTAACATTATATTATTAATAGTATTATTTGAACTATCTTTAATAGTTTTTGTTAAGTTATAATTTGTTATTTCTTTTCCATTTTTATCTTTAACAATTATACCTGGATCATTATAAATAGCACCATCTGTTCTTAATTTTTCATTTACTGTTGTATTACCTTTAAGTGCTATACTTCCAACTTGTGCACTTGGTGTATCTGGAGTAGATGAACCACCAGTTGAAACTTTAATTTCTAAACCAGTTGATGCATTTGATTTAAATATTGAATAAGCACTCTTAATAACAAATTTATAATTGCCACTTAATAGTGCAGTGTTATAAGTATATGATGTATTAGATGTATAACCTAGTAATTGTAATTGACCATTATTATCTAAATATACATTATATCCTAGAGTACCAATATTACTATTATTATATGATATTCTTTGTTGATAATATTTATTAGCAAATGATACATTTTGTGATTTATAGTATTCGTTAAAGTAATTTTGTAATTCGTTTTGATCTATAGCTGCAGGAGTTTTAATTCCATCCCAGCTTAAGTTAATTGAATTTCCTGAAATAGTTCCTTTACCATTTGTTGGATTATCTAATCTAGAGTATCTAGTTGATACTTCAGTTGGTTCTGTACCAGATCTAAATAATTCAGTAATTCTCATATCACTTGGAGTAAATTCACTTGGTAATTGTAGAGGAACACTATATTTTTCTACTTCCATTTCTACTATTGAAGATGGTTTATCAAATCTTGAATTCTTTTTATAAATTTTCTTAGCTATAGCAGCCATGATTCTTTTTCTAGCACTATCAGCTTTGATTGGATCTGTATAGAATTCATGTGATAATCTTTCATATCCATACCAAAGTGATATGACATAATCTGGTGAGTAAGTTATATTCCAGTTATCAGCTGATGTTGAAAGTGGAACATTATATTTTTTAAGTGTAGCTGAGTCATAAGTTGATGTACCAGTTTTTGCACCAACATCTGTTCCTGAAATAGAGAAGTTACCACCAACGCCTTGGCTTTGTGCTGTAACTAACATTGAGTTAATCATATATGCTGTTTCTTCAGACATAACCTTAACTCTCTTTGGTTTATGTTCTGTTACTTCATTTGTATCTTTAAATGTTATTTTTGTATATGAGTATGGTTCAATGTAATAACCACCTCTAGCAAATGCTCCATATGCTCCAGCCATTGCAAGTGGGTTAGTAGTAAAACCACCACCGATTGCATATGATTCATATAATTCTTTACCATAATCTATACCTAAGTTATGTACGAACTCTGCTATTTTTTCTTTATCAACTTGTTGTAGTGCTTGTACTGCAGGTATATTTCTTGAATTAGCAAGTGCAGTTCTCATTGTTTGCATTCCTTGGAATTGTCTATCACTATCGAAGAATACTGTTCCATTTGAATAAGAATATTCATCATCCCAGAAATATGTACCAGTTGATGCATTGTTATATTCAATTAGTGGTCCGTATGCAAATATTGGTTTAGCAGTTGAACCAGGTTGGAATGTAATTGATTTACTTGTTGCTAAGTTAAGTGATCTTTCACCAGTTTGATTACGTCTACCATCAACAGCAGTAATACTTCCATCTTTAGTATCAGTAACAACTATTGCTACTTGAATAACATCATTAATAAATTTATATCCTAATTCTTCATTATTTAAAGCATTTAATACATCTTGAACATCAGGGTCTAGTGTTGTATTAATTGTCATTGGTGTTGTTGCTGGATCAAGTCCAGTTTCATCAACAACTTGATTAATTACAGTATCAATAAATGATTGATATTTATTTAATCCTTTACCAGTTTTTTCAACTATTAGAGATTCAACTGAAATAGCTTTAGCATCATCTCTTTGTTCTTCATTGATATATCCATGTAAGTACATAAGATCTAAAACTCTGTTTCTTCTTGATGTACATAAATCTATATTTTGAAATGGGTTATAAGCAGTAGGGGCATTAAATATACCTGCGATTACTGCTGCTTCACTTAATGTTAAATCTTTAACACTTTTACCAAAATATTTTTGAGAAGCTTGTTCAACACCATAAATGTTATTACCCATAAATTGTGAGTTAACATAGAATTCCATTATTTCTTCTTTAGTATATTGTTTTTCTAATTTAAAGATTGACATATAGATATCTGTAAATTTTCTTGTTAATGTAACAGATTTATCTGAATATGTATTTTTAACAACTTGCATTGTTAGAGTAGATGCACCACCGGCACCACTTTTACCAAGTACTTGTTGAATTGATGCTTTAATAAATCTTGCAATATCAAATCCTTGATGTTGGAAGAATCTTGAATCTTCTGTTGCTACAATAGCATCTACTAATACTTGAGGTAAATCATCATATGATACTAAATCTCTATCTTCTACACCAAGTCTTGCAAATTCATTACCATTTTTATCTAATAGTACTGATGCTTCTTTATTATATAGTTTATTAGTATCAAATTCAGGAGCACTAATAATAATATATACAGCACCAATTAAGATTGCACTAACAAATAGAATTGCAAGTGAAAGGATTACGATTAAAACTTTGTGTCCTGTAACCTTTTTCTTTTTTTCTTTTAATTTATTAGTAGTACTTTTAATCTTATCTTTAGCTTTATCTTTTACTTCTTTTACTTTCTCAATACTAATTTCCTTTAATTTACTTTTTTTATTCTTTTTCATATTTTTTCTCCTTTATTAGTTTATCTAGTGCTTTGATATAATCAAGTACTGGACTAACTTTTAATTCTATTTTAATTGCATTATTCTTAATAAAATCATATGGTATAGATTTTCTATCATTATTAGTAGTAAATTCAATTAATAAATTACCATCTAATAAATATACTTCATCATTAATATATATTATTAAGAATGATATTCCACCATGTCTAATTACATTTTTAATATGTTTATATTGATGTTCATGTAAATTAGATAGGGGAAATGATGTTTTATTTTTAGTTTCTTTAGCATCAAAATCGATATATAAGCCTTTATAAATACCATTATAATCAAGGGTAGATTGTTCTTTAAAATATCCTTGTATAGTTTTAGTATTATAGTTAGTTTTAGTTATTCCTATTGGAGTAGGTTTCTTATATATAAGTGCTATATCATTTTGTATATAGTATTCATTTGCTTGATTAATAAGTGATTCTAAATCCATACCACGATTAGCAAAGTTAGTATATTTATGATAAGTTTTTTTTAATCCGGGATAATTCATCAATAACCACCAATATAATTATACTATAAATATATAATTATTTCTATTTTTTATATAGATATTTTTAGTTTTTTTAATACTTGTCGTAAATAGTGTAAATATATAATGATGGGTATATTTTCGTAGTAGTAATGTGTTATAATTATTAATAATCAAGAGAGGTTGTTTGTATGGAAGAAAATGAAAAGAATGAAGTTATTAATAATAATGAAAATGTAATAGGAGTAGTAGAAGATAAGAAAAAAACTAGTAAAATATTTGTATTAGTTTTAACTTTGATTATTATTGCTTTAGTAGGTTATATTGGATATGATAAATTATATGCTAATAAA
>CAMOFW010000065.1 GCA_946613765.1 uncultured Mycoplasmatota bacterium | reverse complement strand
AAATTTAAAGTTACTTAGATCTAAATTGCTAATATCTTTAAATCCAGAAAATGCATATGATGAATCTTTATTTAAATAAATATCACTTTTTGAATAAATTTTAACTACATATTTTCCAGTTTCTGACGATTCATCTAACCAAGCTACAATGTCATTTTTTGAGTTTTCATCTGATATAATTACTGTTTCAACATTGCTTGATGGCTCGTTATTTGCAATTTCAATTCCAAGAACATATTCATTTGTTGTTCCATTTACCTCGTGATTTAAGACGTAGTCCCAATTATTAAAACTATTTAGCAAAGGATATTTATATCCATGGCAGGAATATATCCACCAATCATAATCATCATCATTACATGCATCAACCATTTCATCGTTCATTGTACCGCCATTAAGTCCTACAAGACTTTTTAGCCTTGAATTCAATATTGGACCTTTTGCAAGCATGGCATCTGGTTGATTTTCAAGTTTCAACGATGTTGATATAACTATTTTTGAATTAAATATTTTATTAGCACTTTGTTCAAGTGTAGCGTTTTCACCAATCCATAACCTTAAATTGTATGTTATTTCTTCATCTGCCATTAAAAAACTACTATCAATCGTTTTTGAGGATAATACGTTTTGATTAAGATGTGTATTTGATTCGTTGCTCGAAATGCTTCCTAAAATACCTTTATCTTCGTACATTGCACTATAAATTTGATATTTAATTGCATCTAAATCCATTGTAGTATTATCTAAAGTTTCAATGTTTACGTTATAATCAATATTGTGATTACATACATTTTTAATAGTAAAAGTATATGGAGTTAGTTCCTCTGCTTCTTCATCAGTTAATGGTATACCATCACCTATGTTTATTGCATTACCATCAGTAAATGTAACTCTAAAACAATCTGTATTTACTATATTAGATCCACTTTGAGAGATTGCAAAAATATAGTATGCGTATGATGCACCTATTAATAGAGTTATAGCCAACAATACTCCTATTGTAATTAATAGTTTTTTTCTGTTATTATTCATATAAATTCCTCTTTTTTAGTCTTACTTACTTATTTTTAGTTATTCTTATATATTTATTATAGTATTTTTTTAGCTTTTAGTAAATATAAAAAACAAATTATTTATCCATAATTTGTTTTAATAATACTGCTAGTAGTCCAAATGAGAATACTACTATAGATAGTAATAATCCACCAATTCCTAAGATATATCCAGCATTTATATGAAGAAAATGAGAACATATAAAACCTATAATTGAAAATATAATACATATTAATGATAATAAATTAAATATTTTTAATGGATTATAATATATACAAGAAGATAATATATATCTTAATGATATTAGAGAATCTCTAATAATTTTAATTTTAGATTTATCTTTTCTTTTTCTATAACTAATATCTACATAACATATAGTTAAGTAGTTCATAGCGTAAGATAGAGTTTGAGTTGTTGTAAAACTAAAAGTGTTACATAGTTTATTATAGTATTTTTTAACTGTAGATTTATCAAATACTCTAAAACCTGAATTAATATCTTTTATTTTTTTACCTGATACATATTCAACTATAAATTTAAGAATTCTTCTTAATAAACTTTTAATTAATGATTCTTTATAATATTTACCAGTTCTTGCTCCTACTACTAAATCATATCCTTGTTCTTTTTTACTTAATAGTTTAAATACTTCATTAAATGGATAAGTATTATCTCCATCAATTATTATTATTGTTTCATATTTTGAAGCATCTATTCCTTTTTTAATAGAATAACCATATCCCATGTTTTCTAGATTATCTATTAGTTTTACATTATTTTTTAAAGCTATTGTTCTAGTAGAGTCAGTAGATCCATCATTAACCACTATTATTTCATAATCTTTATATTTTTTATTATCTTTTAAAATAGATTTTATCTCTTTAATTGTGTTTTCTAAAGATAATTCTTCATTATAAGCTGGAATAATAATAGAAATCATGATAAACCTTCTTTCTACCCTTCGTATTCATTGTATTTATTATAGTAAAATATTTATATTATTACAAATAAAAAATAGCAATTAAGCTATTTTTTAAGTATTACTACAAGCGTAACCAACTGTACCTTTATAAGATAAGTAACCAGGAGTTGATGGTCCACAGTCTACTCTTGCATATGTTTTATCAGTTTTTGTAGAATCATATGTAGTGCCTAATCCACCTACTATATTTGTTAAGCCTTTAAACATATCTACAGATCCCTCTAAAAAAGCTGTTGAATTTGAAACATTACTCATAGACCAATTCTCACCTACATATATTGTTGTTAAATTTGTTGAATCTCTAAACATTTCATATGTATTAGTAACATTTCTGGTATCAAAATTACTTAAATCTAGTGATGTAATGGTACTTAGTTCATTAAACATTAGGCTCATATTTTCTACTTTAGATGTATCAAAATTACTTACGTCTAGTGATGCTACATTTAATTTGGAAAACATACTACTCATATTAGTTACATTTGAAGTATTTAGTGTACTTACGTCTAATGATGTTAACGAAGTTAAATCACCAAACATACCGTTCATATTGGTTACATTTGATGTGTTAAATGCACTTATATCAATCGAAGTTAACGAAGTCATCCAATAAAACATGTAGCTCATATCCTTAACTTTAGATGTATTAAAATTACTTAAATTTAAGCTAGGTACCATTTTAACGCTAAAGAACATTTCTGACATATCAGTTACATTTGATGTATCAAAATGACTTACATCTAAACTAGTTATTTTTTCTAAATTACTAAACATTCCAGACATATTAGTAGCTTTAGATGTATTAAAATGAGTAACATCTATTTCCAGCAATGAACTATCATATGCAAAAATATTTGAAAAATTAGTGACATTTGTGGTATCAAAATTAGATAGATTTATATGCTGTAAATTATTCATAGAATGAAACATACCACTCATATCAGTTACTTTAGATGTATTGAAATTACTTACATCTAGTGAAGAATTGGTACATTCATCAAACATGTATGACATATTAGTTACATTTGATGTATCAAAACTTTCTGTTTCACCATCTAAGAGTTCTTTATGATAATATAATCCAGCCATATTTCTTACTCTAGAAGTATCAAATCCTCTTAAACTTGCGCTTTCTCCATATGTTTCACTCTTGTAGAATAAGTATGAAATATCTTCTAATTTAGAATTATTTAATCTATTAAAATTAACTACATCAGTTAATCCACTTCCTAGGAATAATCCACTTATATTTTTAACTCTTTTAGGATTAAAATTTTCACCAAAATTAAGTGTTAAATCACCAGAAGATTTTGAAGATACTTGATAGAACATTCCTTTCATATTTTCAACTAATTCAAAATTAAATTGACTTAAATCTAATCCTTCTAAAGTTGAAAAACCAGCAAATGCATAGGAAGAATCTTTATTAAAGTATATTTGATTACCTCCTGCATATAAATGAATATATGAATAATATGGACTATCTGGTGCATCTTCTACCCATGCTAGTATTTCATATTTAGAATCATCACTAGATATAACTACTGTTTCTTTATCATTACCTGGTGGAGTATCAGATATTACCATTTGTAATACTTCTTTTCCACCAATATAGGCATCAGTATTTAATAATTTGTTCCAGTTGCCTAATTGTTTACCTAAATAGAATTCACAGGCATATTCCATACATAATCTTTTTTCTTCTTCATTAAATTCTCCGGCATATTCATTAATATCACCTGCTAAACTCTTTAATCTAGCGTTTAGTACTGGTCCTTTAGCTAAAATTGCTCCAGGAATGTCTTCGTATCTCATTTCAGATGATACTACAACCTTTGATTCATATGTTTTAGATGCACTTTGTTCAACTGTTGAATTTTCATCAACCCATATTCTAAGTGTATGTGTTTTTTCATCATTTGGACCTAAATAACCAGATCCAATAGTTTTAGAATTTAATACATTACTATTAAAGTATACTGATGAATCATTATTTAGAATATCCCCTAGAATTTCTGAATAATCATCATCTAATTTGTATCTTATTGCATTTAAATCTATTGTAGAATTATTTAGTGTCTCAATATTAATATAATAATCCATATTATAATTACATACATTTTTAATAGTAAATGAATATGGTACTAGAGATTCTGCATCACTTTCTCTTACTGGAACCCCATTTGTTATATTAATATCATTTTCATCATTAAAAGTTATTTTAAAACAAGCAGTCCTAACTATGTTATTTCCTTCTTGAGATGCTGTAAATATATAATATGCATATGTTAAACCTATGCATAAACTGACGACTAACATAATGCTTACTGCTATTAGAATTTTCTTATAGCGTTTATTCATTATTTATCCCTCTTACTAGTATCTATTATTAATATAATAATATCATTTATACTTAATTTAGTAAATAAAAAACAAATTATTTTTTAATAATTTGTTTTATTTTTGTTAAATATTTATTATCATATGCTCTTATTAGATTTAGTATTATAAATATTGATTGTAATATATATACATTGGATAAATATCTAT
>CAMOFW010000064.1 GCA_946613765.1 uncultured Mycoplasmatota bacterium | reverse complement strand
TATAATATTAAAAGTAAGGGTGATTTTGATGAAAGACTTGAAAGTAGTATTTATGGGGACTCCAGAGTTCGCTGTTCCAGTTTTAGATATGTTAATTAAAACTACAGACGTTAAACTTGTTGTTAGTCAACCAGACAAGATGGTAGGAAGAAAAAAAGAAATTGTTTATTCACCAATAAAAGAATTAGCATTACAAAATAATATTGAGGTATTTCAACCATATAAGATAAGAGAAGATTATCAAAGAATATTAGATATTAATCCAGATATTATTATTACTTGTGCTTATGGTCAAATAATACCTAAAGTATTACTAGATGCTCCAAGATTAGGTTGTGTTAATGTTCATGCAAGTGCATTACCTAAACTTAGAGGTGGTGCTCCACTTAATCATGCTATTATAGATGGTTATAAGAGTACTGGTGTTACTATTATGTATATGGATGAAAAGATGGATAATGGTGATATTATTAAGTTATTTAATTATGATATTAAAAATACTGATACATATGATGATTTAGTTAATATATTAAGTGTTGAGGGTGCTAATTTATTAAAAGAAGTATTACCTTCAATAGTTGATGGTACTAATGAAAGAATTAAACAAGATGAAAGTGAAGTTACTTTTGCTTGGGTTATTAAAAGAGAAGATGAACATATAGATTTTAGTAAAACAGTTGAAGAAGTAGATAGATTGGTAAGAGGTTTGTATTCAATACCTTTAGCTAATACAATTATTAATGATATTGAATATAAAATAGTTAAAGGACACTATGAAATAGGTGAAAGTACTGTTAATAAAATTAATGTTATTAACAAGAAACAATTAGGTATTGGTTGTTCTAATGGTATATATTATATAGATGAAATTAAACCATCTGGTAAAAAGATTATGAAAATACAAGATTTTTTAAATGGTGTTAACATTGAAGTATTTAAGAATTATGAAATAAAGTAGGGTTAAAAATGAAAGAAAAAATAAGAAATAAATTTTTAGGTGTTAGTGAACCATCAGATAATAGACTTAGATCTGCTATTATATTGGCTGTATGGATGGTTTTAATTACTATTTTAATATTTTATATTAGAGCATATAATGTTAATCATCCTAAAGAAGAAACTATTACTTTTAATAATTTAGGAGATATATTTTCTACATATAAAGATTATGAATATGAAATAACTATTAGTGATATAGAGGATAATGTAGTAACATATAAAGGTACTATGAAAAATACTATAGATACTGGTATTAAAACTAAAGGAGAAGAAAGTATATCATATAAAGTAGAAAGTAATATTATTTTGGATACAACTAATAATGTTGAAATAGATAATTTATATGATGATTATTTGGCATACTTCTTTTTACCAAGTAATATTTATAGTTATGTAAGTTATTTAAATGGTGAGGAAAAAGAAGATAAGAATATTAAGTTATATACTTATAAATATATTTATGATGATAAAGATATAGTCTTTGAAATAGAGACTACATATGATAAGTTAAATAATATAGTTATTAGTCATGATGATAAAATATATAATATTAAGTTTATAAAGATATGAGGTAGGTTATGAAGGTTAGTAAAAGATTTATACTAGTTAATAGTATTACTTTTTTAAGGGTTATTGGTTCAATACTTTTAATACCAATATACTTTAATTTAGGATATTTTGCTTTAGGTATTGGAGTATTAATATTTGTATCAACTGATAGTATTGATGGTTTCTTGGCTAGAGTGCTTCATACATCAACATTCTTTGGTGCAATATTTGATGCAGTATCTGATAAATTATTTAATATAATAGTATTAATATTATTATCTATTAAATATCCTATTATGTTACTTGTTATATTAATGGAATTTATTATATTTTATGTAGCATTTAATAGTACTATTAGTGGTAATAAATCTAGAACTACTAAGTTAGGTAAAGTTAAGATGGTAGTTATGTCTTTATCTATTGTATTAATATTATTACTTAGTGATCCTACTAAGATAAATGAATTATTAAATATTAGTTTAAATAATGAATTTATTATTAATTGTTTACTTACTATAATATTCTTATTTGAAGGTGTAACTTTAATTGATTATACTAGATTATATATTAAGAATGGTAAGAAGAAAAAGGTATTTGAAAGAGAATTAAAAGATAAAAAAGAATTACAAAGAATGTTATTATCACATGAATTTTATAAAGAGAATAAAAATGAACCAATTGAAAAATTAGTTTTAAAAAATAGTAAATAGTGATATACTATTTTAAGAATAGGAAGGGATAGTTATGGAAAATATAGATTTAGTGGCTAAATATTTTGATGCAGCTAATTATTTGTCTGCATGTCAACTATATTTACTTGATAATCCCTTATTAGAAAATCCACTTAAAAGAAGTGATTTAAAGAAGAAAATCGTAGGGCACTGGGGTACAGTTCCAGGACAAAATTTTATATATGCACATTTAAATAGATTAATTGTTGAAAATGATTTAAATATGATTTATGTATCTGGTCCAGGTCATGGTGGTAACTTTATGATTGCTAATGACTATTTAGATGGATCATATACAGAAAAATATCAAGATATTACTCAAGATAAGATTGGAATGAAAAAATTATTTAAGCAATTTTCATTTCCAGGAGGAGTACCTTCACATGTTGCACCAGAAACACCTGGTTCAATTCATGAGGGTGGTGAATTAGGTTATAGTCTTGCACATTCTTTTGGTGCAGTGTTAGATAATCCAGATTTAATCGTTGCTTGTGTTGTTGGAGATGGTGAAGCTGAAACTGGTCCACTTGCAACAAGTTGGCAAGCTAATAAATTTATTAATCCTAGGAGTGATGGTATTGTTTTACCAATATTACATTTAAATGGATTTAAGATTTCTAATCCAACTGTACTTGGTAGAATGGATGATCAAAACTTAAAATTTTATTTTGTAGGTTTAGGTTATAGACCATATTTTGTTGAAGGTGAAAATCTAGATGAAATGCATAAGTTAATGGCTAAAACATTAGATCAAGTTTTATTAGATATTAAGTATATAAAACAAAATCCTGATAAGAAGCCATATTATCCAATGATAATACTTAGAACACCTAAGGGATGGACTGGTCCTAAAGTAGTTAATGATAAGAAAATAGAAGGATCATTTAGAGCTCATCAAGTTCCTGTTACTATTGAAAGTGATGAAGATATTGAAATATTAGAAAAATGGTTAAGATCTTATCATCCTGAGAAGTTATTTGATAGTAATGGTAAGTTAAAAGATGAAATAAATAAAGTAATACCTAAAGGTAATAGAAGAATGGGTGCTAATCCAATTGCTAATGGTGGAGCACTACTTAAGAGTTTAAGATTACCTGATTTTAGAGATTATCAAGTAAAACTTGATTATCCAGGACAAGTTAAAGAACAAGATATGTTAGTTTTATCTGGATATATTAGAGATATATTTAATTTAAATAAAGATAATAATAATTTTAGATTATTCTGCCCAGATGAAGCTATGTCTAATAGATTATATAAGATATTTGAAGCAACAAAAAGAGATTTTCAATTACCAACAAATGCAGATGATGAATATTTATCTAAAGATGGTAAAATTATGGATTCTTATTTATCAGAACATTTATGTCAAGGTATGTTAGAAGGTTATTTATTAACAGGTAGACATGGTGTATTTGTTTCTTATGAAGCATTTATTAGAATAATAGATTCAATGGCTTCTCAACATGCTAAATGGTTAAAAGTATGTAAAGAGATTCCATGGAGACAAAGTATATCATCTTTAAATTACATATTAACTAGTAATGTATGGCAACAAGATCATAATGGATTTACTCATCAAGATCCAGGATTTATAGATCATATGGTTACTAAGAAAGCTGATATAGTTAGAGTTTATCTACCAGTAGATGCTAATACATTATTATCTTGTTATGATCATGTATCTAAAACTAAAGATTATATTAATATAATTGTTGCATCTAAGCATCCATCATATCAATGGTTAAACATGGATGAAGCAATTAAGCATTGTACTAAAGGTTTAGGTGTTTGGCCTTTTGCAAGTAATGATATGGATGGGGTAGATGTTGTTATGGCTTGTTGTGGTGATACACCAACAGTTGAAGCTTTGGCAGCTACTAAAATTCTAGGTGAATATTTACCACAAGTTAAGGTTAGATTTGTTAATGTAATAGATTTAATGAAATTAGATTCTAGACATCCACATGGAATAAGTGATGCTGAATATGATTTATTATTTACTAAAGATAAACCAATTATATTTGCATATCATGGTTATCCATCATTAATTCATGAATTAACTTATACTAGACATAATCATAATATGAAAGTAGCAGGTTATATTGAAGAAGGAACTATTACAACTCCATTTGATATGAGAGTATTAAATAAGATTGATAGATATCATTTAGTACAAAATGTTATTGAGAGTTTACCAGATCTTGGTAGTGATGGTTTATACTTATATGATTTAATGAGTAAGAAGTTAATTGAACATAAAAATTATATTAAAGAGTATGGAATTGATACTCCTGAAATTAGAGATTGGAAATGGCAATAAGCCATTTCTTTTTATTTATTAAAAAATACCTTAAAATACTTAAAAAAAGATAGAATTATTAAATATTATTTTGTATAATGAAAC
>CAMOFW010000063.1 GCA_946613765.1 uncultured Mycoplasmatota bacterium | reverse complement strand
TTTTTATTTTGTATATAATCTATACATATTAATAGATGGTTTATTAAATGATCTTAATTTAAATTCAGTTTCACCTAAACCAAAGTTAACATATAGTTCTGAATCATTATTTGTGTAATGTTCTTCACAGTATTTTTTACCACCATCAACTTTAATTAAACATCCAATAAATGGTAATCTTACTTGTCCACCATGTGAATGTCCAGCAAGAGTTAAATCAATACCTTTGTCTTTTATATGTTCCCATGAATCTCCTTCATGAATAAGTGCTATTTTAAAGAAATCACTTAGTTCTATATCATAATTTGGATTAGCTTCTCTTTCATCTGGATAACCAATTATTTCAATTGGAGTTTCATCATTATAATAAATTAATTTAGTTTCATTTTCTAAATAGGTAAATCCACTCTTAGTAATAATATCAGTAAATCTATCATATTTATAATCGTGGTTACCTGATACTGCATATTTACCAAGAGGAGCATTTAGTTTAGATAAAGCATTTATTATTTTATTTTCCATATCTTCAGTTAAATTAGAAAATTCATCATATAAGTCACCAGTAAATACAATAATATCTGGTTTCATAGTATTTACTTCTTCAACTGCTTTATTTAATTTAGCTTCACCAACTGATGCATAGTGAATATCAGATAAGTGTATTACTTTAACACCATTAAAACCTTTAGGTAGTTTTTCTGATGTTACATTAAATTCTTTAATAATAAATCCTGATGTAGCAATAAATCTCATGTAAATAAATGTTATTGCTATTAATAATAATATAACAATAATAATAATTTTCATTTTACTTTTTTCCTTCTTTTTTTCTTTTTCTTTTTCCATATCTATACTCCTAATATAGTAGCTAATGTAAGCATGAATATTGCCATTGAATTATGAAATGTATGTAATAATACAGTAGTAAATATATTATTAGTTTTATATAAGATAATACCAAATGATAAAGCTAAAGCACCATATGGTATAAAATATAATAATTCTAATGGAGATGTAATACCATTTAATACATGTATACCTGCAAATATTAGAGATGTAATAATTAAAAATACATGTTTATTTTTAATATGTTCATGGAAACTTAATCTAAATACTATTTCTTCAATGAAAGGTCCACACATAACTATTGCTATAATAGAGTATAGTGGCATATTAGATATTACTAATTCATTAACTTGTTGATTATATGCTGTATCTATAAATCTATATATAATATTATTAGATATAGCCATTACTAATAATCCTATTAACCATACTTTAATACCATATGATAGGTATTCTTTATAATTCTTATCAAAGTCTATAAAATCTTTTTTTAATCTTTTTCTATATACAATTATCAATACTAGTAATAAAATTATTTCAGATGCTATTAATGTAATATAGTAAAGATTTGTATCTTTAGTATTTCTTAATACTAGAGCAAATAATATATTAACTGCAAAATATATAAATAATCCAATAAATGATTTTAAAAACTCTAGAGATTTATTTATTATGTTATTCATTGATGTATCCCATACCTTTTAATTTATCTATTAGTTTATATTCTGCTACATTACCAACTAATCTATTTAGTGTAGATTTTTCTTCACCATCTTCAATAAATACAGTAGTAGGTGTACCTGATATATTAGCTATACTTTTTAAATAAGCACTATCATCAGTAGATAAACCTGTTTGAGATATATTATATACATCTATATTGTATTGTCCTGCTACTTTATTTAATACTGGTAGGTATGCATGACAATGTGTACAACCATCTTGAGTTATAACCATTATAAATGAATCTTTATTATTAATCTTTTCTTTTAATTCATTAATATCTAAGGTAGTAATATTTGGATATTTATTAGTATTTGCTAGTACAAAAAATAGTACTCCAAGAGCAATAAATAATGCTCCAATTGATAATATAATTATGTTCTTTTTCATTTTAATCACCATTAATATCTTATCATAAATATAATAAAAGATAAATTATATTTTATTTAATTTATTTAAAGTGATAAAATAAATTTTAAGGAGTTGATTAACTTATGTATGCTAATGTTTTAGTTGAATATACTAATAAAGCTGTTGATAAAGAATTTACATATGTTGTACCAAGTGATTTAGAATCAAAAGTTAAAGTTGGTCAAAGAGTTAAAGTTAATTTTGCTAATAAGTTAATCAATGGAATAATAGTTAAATTACTTGATAGTTATGATGGTGAATATGAATTAAAACCTATTAAAGAAATAGTAATGGAAGAATTTAGTTTAAATAAAGAATTATTATCATTAGGTAAGTATTTATCTAATAAAACTTTATGTACTAAAATTAAAGCATATCAAACTATGTTACCAACATCTTTAAAGGTTAAGAATCAAACTAGTAATTATGAAAAGTTTGATACTTTTATATCATTAAATAAAGATATAAATATTATTGATGAATATATATTAAATAATAAGAAGAGTAAAGTACAAAATGATATATTATTAAGATTAAAAGATAACGATATCTTAAAAAAAGAATTAAGTGTTAGTGCAGTTAAGAAATTATTAGAATTAGAATTAGTTAAAGAAGTTAAGGTAAAAAAATATAGAATTAATTTTGATGATAAAAAGAAGAAAAGTAATATTAAATTAAATGAAGATCAAGTAAATGCTGTTAATAAAGTTAATTTAAAAGATAATAAAACTTATTTAATACATGGTATTACTGGTTCAGGTAAAACTGAAGTATATATGAATTTAATAGATAAAGTATTAGATTTAGATAAGAGTGCTATTATGTTAGTTCCTGAAATATCTTTAACATCACAAATGATTAATAGATTCTATGAAAGATATGGTGATAATGTTGCTATATTTCATAGTAGATTATCTAATGGTGAAAAGTATGATGAATATCAAAAAGTTATTAAGGGTGAAGTAAAAATAGTATTAGGTACTAGAAGTGCTATATTTGCACCAGTTGAAAATTTGGGCATTGTTATTATTGATGAAGAACAATCGGAAAGTTATCATCAAGAATCTACACCTAGATACAGTGCTATTGATATGGCTAAGTTTAGATGTGCTTACAACAAATGTCCTCTAGTTTTAGGTAGTGCAACACCAACACTTGAATCGTTTGTTAGAGCTAAAAGTGATACGTATGAACTTATATCTATGCCAAATAGAGTTAATAATCAAATATTACCTAAAATAACTATTGTTGATATGGTTCAAGAAATGAAAAGTAATCATATGATTTTATCTAGAGAATTAGAAGATAAGATAAGAGATAGATTAGAAAAGAAAGAACAAGTTATATTACTTTTAAATAGAAGAGGTTATTCTACTAATATAACTTGTAAGAGTTGTGGTTATACTTATAAGTGTCCTAATTGTGATATTACTTTAACTTATCATAAGACTAATAAAACTTTAAGATGTCATTATTGTGGTTATACTAAATTTATTGATAGGGTATGTCCTGAATGTAAAGAAGATGCATTATCATATTTAGGATTAGGTACTGAAAAGTTAGAAAAATATATTAATGATAATTTTGATGCTAGAGTAATAAGAATGGATGTTGATACAACAACTACAAAGAATGCTCATGAAGAAATAATAAATAAATTTAAGAATCATGAAGCAGATATATTAGTTGGTACTCAAATGATTAGTAAGGGTCTTGATTTTCCATTAGTAACTTTAGTTGGAGTTATATCTGCTGATTCGTCACTTAACTTACCTGATTTTAGAGCAGGTGAGAGAACATTTGATCTTTTATATCAAGTAGCAGGTAGAGCAGGAAGAGACAAAATACCTGGTGAAGTAATTATTCAATCATATAATGTTGATAATTATTATTTAAAATGTGTTAAAGAATATAATTATGAAATGTTTTATAATTATGAAATGGATATTAGAAAGAAATTAAAATATCCTCCATACTATTATTTAATAGATATTAAAATTACTTCTAGAAGTTTAGATAGTGCCTTTAAAGAATCTACTAATTGTTATAATTATTTAAAGAAGATGTTAGATAAAAATACTATTATTTATAATCCAACACCTGCATCTATTTTAAAAGTTAATAATACTTTTAATTATCATATCTTAATAAAATTTAGATATGATGGTTATTTACTTAATGTATTAAAGAAGTTAGATGAGATGTATGCTAATAATAGTTCAGTGGACTTCGTATGTGACTTTAACCCCTCAAGGTTGTAATTTTGCCTATTTTATGGTATAATTATAAGTATGTAAGGGGTTTGGTATTATGATACAATTGGATAATGTAATAAGATCTAATCTTATTGGTTGTGGTAATAATGCACAAGTTTATAAAGATGGTAATTTATCATATAAAGAATATATGGATGATTCTTATAATAGAATTAAAAGAGAAGTCTTTGAAGTTTTAAAAGATATTAATCATCCTAACTTCATTAAATTAAGAGATTTATATCATATAGATGATAAAGTAATGGGTTATTCTTATGATTATGTTGAGTCTAATAATAATTTAATGATTGATATGCCAATAGAATATACATATCAAAATTTATATCAATTAAAGTTACTATTAAATGAATTAAATAAACGTAAGATATTAATAGATGATGAAAACTATAATAATGTTATTGTAGGTAATGAGTCATTAGTTATTATAGATCCAGATATGTATAGAATACATAATAGTGAAGATTATGTTAGAAGAGAAAATATATCTTTATTAATGGGATATTTAACAACCCTATGGGGTGAAGAATATATTAAAAAACATGGTATAAAGTATTGTAAGTATTTTAATTATGAATATAATTTATTAGATGATTACTTTGATAGATATAGTATTAGAGATATCGAAGGAGATAT
>CAMOFW010000062.1 GCA_946613765.1 uncultured Mycoplasmatota bacterium | reverse complement strand
TTATTATACATTCTAAATAAATTTTGGAATGTAATAGTAGCCATAGTTCTAGTTTCTTCGTTAATTGTAACGCCTTCTTTAGCTTCGATAGCTTGATGTAAACCTTCACTATATTGTCTACCATGCATTAAACGTCCAGTAAATGGATCAACAATAATAATTGCTCCATCTTCAATAACGTAATCAACATCTAATTTAAATCCATAATTAGCTTTTAAAGCTTGATTAATATGATGTACTAATACAGAATTCTTAATATCATATAGATTATCTAAATGGAATTCTTTTTCTAACTTCTTAGTTCCTTCTTCAGTTAAAGAAACATTCTTAGTTTTAACATCTACATCATAATCTTCTTTAGATAATTTTTTAACAGCTCTATCAGCTTCTTTATATAAATTCTTAGAATCAAATTTTCCACCAGAAATAATTAATGGAGTTCTAGCTTCATCGATTAAAATTGAGTCAACTTCGTCAACTATACAATAGTTAAGTGGTCTTTGAACTCTATCTTCTTTTCTAACTACCATATTATCTCTTAAGTAGTCGAAACCAATTTCATTATTTGTTGAATATAAAACATCACAATTATATGCTTCTTGTTTTTCTTTATTAGACATTTCTCTTAAATTTAAACCAACTGTTAAACCTAAGAATCTATAAATTTCACCCATCCATTTAGAGTCACGTTCTGCTAAGAATTCGTTAACAGTAACAATATGTACACCTTTACCAGTTAATGCATTTAAATAAACAGGTAATGTAGCAGTTAATGTTTTACCTTCACCAGTCTTCATTTCAGCAATGTTACCATAGTGTAGTGCTAAACCACCTAAAAGTTGTACGTGGAATGGTTTTTCACCAATAACACGATAAGCAGCTTCTCTAACTGTAGCAAAAGCTGGAACAATTATATCTTCTAAAGTTTTACCCTTTTCTAATTCTTCTTTAAATTCAATTGTCTTGTGTTGTAATTCTTTATCACTTAACTTAGAATATTCTTCTTCTAATGCATCAATTTGATTAGCAATTTTTTCAAATTTTCTAAGTTCTTTATATTCAGAATCAACAAGTCTTTTTAAAATTCCCATTGTTTCTACCTCCACATAGTCTATTGTAACAAATAAAAAGAGTAAAAACAATAAATTTTACTCTTTTATTCGCTATTTTATGTCGTTTTTACTGAGTTTTTAATAAATCAATGATTATAATATTAATCTTCTTTTTTTAATTTACGAATTAAAGCATTACTACCTTCATACTCATTTAACTGTGTATATTTAGAACCTAACTCAATTTTTTGATTAGTAATAGCTTCTATTAAATAATCTAATTGTTCTTTATCTGCCTTTTGCATTGTCTTATAAAATATAGATAAAATAATAGGTACTGGAAGTATAAATAATGCTCCCATTAATCCAAAATATGTATGAAAATCAACAGGTATATCATTTATTTTCAAACTATTTAAATCAATATTATTATCCATAATAGCACAAGCATAATCACCTTTATAAGTTAAGGCATAATTTATTGTAGACATAGCAATTCCACCATATAACCATAATTTTGATAAAAATTGATTATTATTCATCGAATCAACTACATCCTTCTTATCCTCAGCTAATTTTTTAATTTCAACTTCTAATTCTGCAATTTCTTTTTCTAATTTTTCTTTTTCTATATTTTGCATATAATTCACCCCAGTGATATGTATTATATCAAAATATTAAGAAGAGTCAAATAAAAAGAGGCAAAAGCCTCTATTTAACATTTATAATACCGTAATTTCCATCTTTTCTTTCATATAATACGGAAACACAGTCTTCATTAATATTTTTAAATACAAAGAAATCATGATTTAATAACTCTGCTTGTAAAATAGCTTCTTCTTCACTCATTGGTTTAGTATCGATTTCTTTTCTCTTAACAATCTTAGAATCAGATACTTCATTATTATCAGCATCAAAGTCATATTTAACCATTGCTACAGAACTATCTTTGTACTTTCTTTCAAATCTAGTCTTATTTTTTCTAATTTGCCTTTCTAATTTGTCTACTACTAAATCAATAGAAGCATACAAATCTTCATCACTTTCTTCACGTCTTAATGTAAAATCTTTAGTAGGAATTGTCACCTCGATTATTTGTTCCAAATTTCTTACTCTAATTCTAACAGTAGCAGTAATACTATTTGGATCTTCGAAGTACTTATCAAGCTTAGCTAGTTTTTCCTCGATATAAGCATGAATCGCAGGAGTTACACTAACCTTATCACCATGTACTTGTAATTTCATTACAACATCTCCTCCTATGAACATTATATGATATAATTTTACTTTAGTAAAGAATTGACTTTAATAATTTTTAGTATATAATAAATATTTATTGGGTAATAAAAAATAGAGACTACATTGTCGCTGTAGTCTCTATAGTTGTTACTTCTTGTGCTTGTAAACCTTTAGGGGTTTCAATTAATTTAAAACTAACATAATCACCTTGGTTTAAAGTTTTAAATCCTTGTTTTTCAATTTGTGAATAATGTACAAAGATATCTAAAGTTTCATTATATTCAATAAATCCATATCCTTTTTCATTATTAAACCACTTAACTCTACTTTCCAAACTAGCCAACTCCTTCCTGTAATAATTGTGATTTTAAAACTTGAGATCTCTATTAATCACACCTAAATATTAACATATAAAAAACACTAATAAAATACTTAGCCTGTAAAGTATGTGTTGCTAATAAAATACGAGGTTGATATAATTATTTATAAGGTAAGGAAATCATATGAAAAAGAAATTCATTATTTTTATATCAATATTAACTATTATTTTAATAAGTGTAATATTAAAATTGACAATATTTAAAAAAGTTACAACAGTTATTACTCCATCAAGTAACCTAGAGTTTGAATATAATCAAGAAATATATCTATTTGATACAATATCAATTATAGATGGAATAATAATAGATCAAAATTATTTATTAGATACAGATTCATTGGGTGAAAAGGAAATAACTATTAATTACAAAAATTCAAATGGATGGAAAAAGAAATATACTTATAAATATTATGTTAAAGATACAACATCTCCAATATTTTCTATATCAAAAAATACATATATAGAAGTAAATGCAGATGTAAATAGTATATTAAACAAAATATTTGCTGGTGATAATTGTGATAGAAAGTTAGACTTTACAATCGAAGGAGACTATGATGCATCAACTGTTGGTAATTATGACATAAAAGTAATCGCAACAGACGATTCAAACAACAAAACTGAAAAAGAAACAACTCTACATGTATATGAAAGAAAAAATACTACTAACAACAATACTAATAATACACAAGTAAATGAAGGAACTCCTTTATCTTACTTTATTAAAAATTATAGAACTACAAATACTTCATTTGGATTAGACTTATCAACATATCAAACAGTCGAAGACTTCAACCTAGTTAAAGAACAAGGTATAGACTTTGTCATACTTAGAATTGGTTGGGGACCAAATGAAGATATGACATTTAATACTGATAAAAAATTCGAGGACTTTTATCAAAGAGCTAAAGAAGCTGGACTTAAAGTTGGGGTATACTACTTTTCATATGCAACGACTCTTGATGAAGTTGATTTAGAAGTAAATTATGTACTTAATATGTTAAAAGATAAAGAATTAGATTTACCAATCGCATATGACTGGGAAAACTGGAATCTATTTAAAGACTGCAACATGAACTTTAATGATCTAAATAAAATGGCTAAAAAGTTTATGGATAAACTAAAAGATAAAGGATATCAAGTAATGAACTATTCATCAAAATACTATTTAGAAAACATATGGCAAACAGATGAATACGACACATGGTATGCACAATACTATAAAGAAGCAACCACAACTAAAAAGTTTAAAATATGGCAAATAAGTGATGAAGGTAAAGTTGAAGGTGTTAATAATCTAGTAGATATCAACATCTTATATAATTAAGCTAATATTAACATTATTAGCTTTTTTTATTTCTTTTATAAATATAGATTCATTAAACATAGGTGTTAATAAATAAACATAACTTTTAGTTCTAGTTAATGCTACATAAAACAATCTTCTTTCTTCATCTAATGTTTCTTCACCTTTAAGTAAACTAATAACATTATTATCCTTAACTTTACTAGGCATACCATAAACATCATCACTCATATTAAGAACAATAACTACATCACTTTCTAATCCTTTCGAGGAATGAATAGTCATATACTTTATTTTTTTATTTATATTATCAATATGTAATTCATTGTTAATAATTTCATAATTATTAACATATTTTTTTATATCAAAATTATTTCGAGATAATATTAAAATATCATCACTATTAATTCTTTTTAATAATTTTATTAATACATTCTCTTCATTAAAATAATAAACAATATTAATTGGATTATTTAAGTGTATATCACTAACTAAATTCTTTTTTATCTGTTTATCATTCTTATTAATAAATGATCCAGCAACATCAATTAATTCTTGTGAATTACGAAAAGTCTTATTTAAATAAAATACTTTAGTATCTTCATAATAATCTTTAAAATTAATAAATAAATCAAGATCACATCCCTGAAATCTATATATAGATTGATAATCATCCCCTACTACACACAATTTAGTGTGATAATTATCAACAATAGATTTAATTAAATTAAATCTTAATAGTGAAGTATCTTGAAACTCATCAATAATAATATACTTATATGGTAATTTAATTATTCTTTTATCTATTACTTCCTTAGCTTTTATTATCATACTATCAAAATCAATAAGTTTACAATCACTTTCTTTATTTAAATATACTGTCTCTTAGAGACCGTTAATGAACGATGTATTTTGATA
>CAMOFW010000061.1 GCA_946613765.1 uncultured Mycoplasmatota bacterium | reverse complement strand
TTACTTAGTAATAAAAAATATATAGTAATAGATGATATATTATGTAATTTAAGAAAGAAATATATAGAGAATATATATAAATATGCTAAAAAGAATAAGATATCTATTATTAATGTAGCATCAAATTTAGATAATGTATTATATAGTGATTATGTTATATTCTTATATAAATCTAAGATAGCTATGGAAGGTAATGTTATTGATACATTAAAGGAAGAAAAGTTAATTAAAAGATTAGGTTTTAGATTACCTTTTATGTATGATTTATCATTACAATTAAATTATTATGAAGTATTAGATGACATCATAATTGATAGAGAAAAGATGGTGGATGCAATATGGAAATAATACTTAATAATGTTTATTATGAATCTAAGGTTAGAGAAGAGAATATAAATAATATTACATATACATTTAAGAATTCTATTACTTTTGTTAATGGTATTTCACTAAAGTTAATTAAAGAATTATTATTTTTAGAAAAGGAATATTTAGGTAATGTATATTTATCTAGTAGAGCTAATAAGAAGGATGTAGCTTATTTAAATAATAGTCCTGAATTTAAAAAAGATAATTTATATGAAGAATTAGAGTATTTAAATAGAATATATAAGTTAAATTATAGTAATTTAAATAAGAAGATTAGTGATTCAATTAGAATGGCTAATTTAGATATGTCTTATATGTATAAGGAATTTGATGATATGACTGCTAATGAATTAAAGTTATGTTCATTAGTTAGAGCTTTATTTTTAAATCCTAAAGTTATAATATTAGATTTCTTTGAAAAGAATTTATCTAATAATATAGTAGAGTATATTAAAAAGTTAGTATATAAGTTAAATAAGATGTATGATAAGAATATAATTATATGTTCTAATAATATAGATATATATTTAAATATAATTAAAGATATAGTTATATTTGATAAAGGTAATATAGTTTATCAAGGTAATGATCTATATAATAGTAAAATATATAAATATATTGATGAACCTAACATTGTTAGTTTCATCAAATATTTAGATAGAAAAGGTCATAAGTTTGATAGATATATAGATATTAAAGAATTATTAAAAGCAATATATAGGGATGTGGAGAATAAGTGAGATATTTAGTTGAATTAAGTTATGATGGTAGTAACTTTAATGGGTTTCAAAGATTAAATGATGAAAGAAGTGTACAAGCTGAGTTAGAACATGCACTTAGCATTATTAACAAAGCTGACGTTGAAGTTAAGGGTGCAGGAAGAACAGACAAAGGAGTTCATGCACTAGGTCAAAGAGCACACTTTGAATTAGACGTTGATGTACCAATTGATCGATTAAAAACAGCATTAAATGATATATTGCCAGGAGATATAAGAATAATATCTATAGAAAAAGTAACACAAGATTTTCATGCTAGATTTAATGTTACAAAGAAAGTATATGAATATAAAATAAATACTGGAGAATATGATGTATTTAAGAATAATTATTATTATCAATATAAATATGATTTTAATATAGATATATTAAAAGAAGTAGCTTCTTTATTTATAGGGGTACATAATTTTAAAAATTTTGTATCTGGTGAAAGAGATAATTATGAAGCTATTATATATAATATAGATATTAATAAAGATAAAGATATAATTACTATTACTTTTGAAGGTAAGAGTTTTTATAGATATATGGTTAGAAATTTAGTTGGTGCCATGTTAGATGTTGCTAGAGGTAAAGCAACAATAGAAGATGTTAAAAATATGTTAGATAACTATGATATTGATAAACATCTATCTTGTGCACCAGCTAATGGATTATATTTAAATAAGATTTATTACTAGGAGGGTTTTATGACAAATAAGATAATGAAAAGTGTAGTTGCTGCTTATATAGAAGTAAACGATAAGTTTTTAATTGCTCAAAGAGCAGATGGTAAGTTTAAAGGCAAATGGGAATTTCCTGGGGGAAAGAATGAACCTGGAGAATGTGATGAAGTAGCAATTCAAAGAGAAATCAAAGAAGAATTAAATTTAGATATTAAAGCTCATGAATTAATGGGTAGTACATATGAAGATATTCCTGCTGATAGTAGAGAAGATAAAAAAACTATAATTTTAAAATTATATAATTGTGAATTATTAGGTGGAGATTTACAATTAAGAGTTCATAGTGATTATAAATTTATTAGTAAAGATGAAATAAATAATTATGAATTATGTGCTGCAGATTATAAACTTTTAAACAGTGTTCCTGATAAAAGTGTACAAAGAGTAAGAAGACCACAATAAAAAGACTAAAATTAGTCTTTTTTTGTTGACTTTTTAGGTAAAATCACATATACTTTTAAATGGTACATTTTATTTAGGCAGATTTTGTTTAAACTTGGGAAATTTAAATGAAATAAGACCTTAATGAAAGGAAAAATTTTTATGAACACATTTATGCAAAAAAAAGAAACTGTTGAAAGAAATTGGTATGTTATTGATGCAGAAGGTGTAAACTTAGGTAGATTAGCTTCTAAGGTTGCTACTGTATTAAGAGGAAAACATAAACCAACATTTACTCCTCATGTAGATTGTGGAGATTACGTTATCGTAATTAACGCTAGTAAAGTTAATTTAACTGGTAATAAGTTAAATGACAAGATGTACTATAATCATAGTAGATATGCTGGTGGTATGAGAGAAAGAACTGCTGCAACTATGATTGAAAAGTATCCAGAAGAAATGGTTGAAAGAGCTGTTAAGGGAATGTTACCAAAAGGACCTTTAGGTAGAAAAATGATTAAGAAATTATTCGTTTATGCTGGTTCTGAACATGAACAACAAGCACAACAACCAAAAGTAATGGAAGTTAAGTAAGGAGGAATATATTTATGGCAGAAAAGAAAGTATGGTCAGCTACTGGTAGAAGAAAACAATCAGTTGCTAACGCAAGAATTACAGCAGGTAAAGGTAATATAACTGTTAATGGTAGAGATGTTAATGAATATATGCCTTATGCAACATTAGTACAAGATATTAAACAACCATTAGTATTAACTGGTAATGAAGATAAATTCGATATTACTGTTACTGCTAAGGGTGGTGGATTTGCTGGACAAGCTGGAGCTATTAGATTAGCTATTACTAGAGCTTTATTAGAATTTGATTCTAATACAGATCCATCTAGTGATACTTCTTATAGAAGAATCTTAAAAGCTGCTGGATTAGTTACTAGAGATCCAAGAGTTAAAGAACGTAAGAAATACGGACTTAAGAAAGCTCGTAGAGCACCACAATTCTCTAAGAGATAAGATTTTATACAGTTTTTCAAAAGCGCTATATGCGCTTTTTTGCTTTTATGTAAAAGTAATGACAAGTTAAATAATAAGAACTATTAGGTTCTTATTTTTATTTGTTATAATCATAATAGGTGATAGTATGGAAGAAAGAATGTTTAGAGGTTTTTCAGTTAAGTTTATTGATATACCTGCTAATAAAGAAAAGGGGTTTAATTTTCCTTATAGGATAATTATACCTAAAGAAATAAATGATAATCCTACTGTTATATATGCTGGTAATTTACCTTGGGATTTTACTAGAGAATGTTCTACAATGGATGAATTAATTGAAAAGTCAGTTAATGATTTAGGAAGTATAGATCCTATGATGGGACATTTGAGTTTAGAACTTGGTAATCCAATGGTTGTTCCATGTGTTCCTAGACTTCATAACTTTAGACCTAATTTTTTAGGTTTAGATTGTTTAAAGAATGAATTTACTTTAAAAGATAATGATAAGAGATTTGAAAGTGATATGGATTTATATAATAATTTGGGTGATCAACATAATGCTATGATTATTGATGCTATAGATTATTTAAGAAATAATAGTATAAATGTAGATGATAAAGTTATAGTTTGTGGTTATTCTGAAGGTGCTAAATTTGTTTCACATTTATCGTTGCTTCATCCAGAAGTGATTAAAGCAGTTGTTGCTGGTGGAACGGGTGGAGTTATGTCCATGCCTTTGGAAGAATTAGATGGTTATGAATTTACTTATCCAACAGGTATAAAAGGTTTAGATAACTTTAATTTTGATGAATTTAAAAAAATATCTTTTTTCTATTATATGGGAGGTAAAGATAAAGCTGATTCTGCTATGCCTAATTTTGATGCATATCATTATAAAGATAAAGATGGCAATGATTGTGTTTTAAGAGATGAATGTGGTAACTTAACGCCATTTGTTGATGAGAATGGTAAACAAGCATTAAAGCTAGATGAAAATGGTAATTACACAGCTAAATGGAGTTTATATAGTGATAGTGAAGTTAATTCTATAAATAAAGTACTTGGTACTGTTATTCAAGATCGTTTTAGAAAACAAGTTGAAATATATAATAGTTTTGGATTAAAAGGCTTTTATAAAATATATGAAGGATATGATCATAGAACTATATTTGATAATAAAGAAGAATTATTTAAAGATGTTGATAATTTTATTATATCTTTATGATATAATCTATTTATATGATAGGAGGATATATATGTTTTTTGATTTAATGGGTTGGATTGGAATGGTGCTAGTGTTATTAGCATATATTCTTCTTTCTACTGGTAAGATTAAAAATGGTATGTTATATCAATTTTTAAATCTATTTGCTGGTATATTTATGGCAATTGGTTTATTTCCAAAGAATGCATGGTTTTCTTTTACATTACAAGTAGTATGGGCATTAGTTGCTATAATAGCTATTTTAAAGTTAAAGTTATCAAATAAATAAAGAACCTTTAGGTTCTTTTTTATTTGACAAATTATTAAAATTAAACTATTATATAAGACAAATTAAGGAGGGTATTTGTGAATAGTATTAATAATTTTAATAATTATTTATTAGGTAATAAATATAATAGAGATACTATTGAAGAAGACATAAATACTTGCTTAGATTTACTTTTAAATAATAATAATACTTATAATTTAAATAATATAATAAATAGTTTAAGAATGTATTTAAATAGATATGCTTTAGAT
>CAMOFW010000060.1 GCA_946613765.1 uncultured Mycoplasmatota bacterium | reverse complement strand
ATAATATGGAAGGTAAAAGAAACATTTAATTGTTTCTTTTTATTTGTTATAATTATATAGGTGATATTTATGGATAGATACTTTGAAAAGATTAGTTTTGATCAATTTAAGAAAGATATTAAAGATGATATTAATTTATATAATGAATATAAATTACCTGCTAGAAAAACTAGAACTAGTGTAGGTTATGATTTTTTAGCAATAGAGGATTTTAGTATTAATCCTGGAGAAATTAAGAAAATACCTACAGGTATTAAAGCTAAGTTTTTAGATGATGAAGGTTTATTTATATATGTTAGAAGTTCAATGGGATTTAAATATAATGTTAGATTATGTAATCAAGTAGGTATTATTGAGAGTGATTATTATAATAATATTGATAATGAAGGACATATGTGGGTAGCTTTACAAAATGAAGGAGATAAAGTATTTACTTGTAAAAAGGGTGAAGGTTTTGCTCAAGGTATATTTCAAAAGATACTTACTTGTGGTGAAGAAGTAGATACAGTACGTGTTGGTGGAATAGGTAGTACAACTAAGGAGGATTAGTTATGTTTTGTGATAGTCATTGTCATATATTTAAAGAATATTATGAGAATATAGATGAAGTTATTAAGAATGCTAAAGATAATGGTATTAATAGACTTATTGTAGCTGCTGATAATCAAAAGTCTTGTTTAGAAGTATTAGATTTAGTTAATAAATATGATAATGTATATGGATGTTTAGGATTGCATCCAGAGAATTGTTTAGAAGATTTTGATTATGAGTTATTAAAAACTAATAATAAAAAGATTGTTGCTATTGGTGAAATAGGTTTAGATTATTATTGGACTAAGGAAACTAAAGAAAAACAACAAGAGGTATTAAGAAAACAATTACAAATAGCACAAGATTTAAATTTACCTGTAGTTATTCATAGTAGAGAAGCAACATTAGATACTATTAATATATTAAAAGAATATAAAGTAAAAGGTGTTATTCATTCATTTAGTGGTTCTTTAGAAACAGCTAAGATATATTTATCTATGGGATTTAAATTAGGTGTTAATGGTGTTGTTACATTTAAAAACTGTAATTTAAAAGATGTATATTTAAAATTAGATCCTAGTGATATAGTTTTAGAAACAGATAGTCCTTTCCTTAGTCCAGTTCCTTATAGGGGTCAACAAAATGAACCTGCAAGAGTTAAGACAATCGCTATGTTTATGGCTAATCTATATAATATGGACTTAAGTGAACTGGAAGAGATTACCAATAGGAATATAAAAGAGATTTTTGACATTTAATTATAGACATGTTACAATATTTACATATCAGGTGATAATAAATGAAAGTAATGACTCATCTCAATTATGCTATAAAATTAATAGTTATTGCTATTGCAGTATTATTTGTTGTTGGATCATCAAACGGTAAAGAATTTAAGGTTAAAAATAATAACTTAAATTTATCAACTGATTTAACATTAATGGCATTAAGAGTAGAAGAAGATATTAAAAATGATATTTATGGTGCTAAAGAGACATATACTGGTGATTTAACTGGTTATGGTGCAGATTGTCCACTTTGTGGTGGTACACTTGCATGTATGCCTTCATTAGATGTGTTACATGGTAATGTAACATATAATGATGCTACATACGGTAATGTTAGAATTGTTGCATCATCTCAAAACTTACCTTGTGGTACAGTTATTAGATTTGATTCACAAAGAATATCTAACGAACCAGTTGTTGCTATTGTTTTAGATAGAGGAGTATTAGGTACTCATATAGATTTATTATCTACTAGTGAAGCTGAAGCTTCTAATAATGTAGGTAGATCTGTTATTACATATGATGTAATTAGAAAAGGATGGTAAGTTAGATATAACTTGCCTTTTTAGGTGGTATTATGTTTAAGACTAAGAAAAGTTTAGGACAAAACTTTTTAATAGATACATCTATAGTAGATAGAATTATTAAGAGTGTAGATGTTAAAGATAATGAAAAGATTTTAGAAGTTGGTCCTGGTATTGGTTATTTAACTAAAGAATTAAAGTCTTTTAATAGTGATTTAACTTGTTTTGAAATAGATTTAGATACTAAGAAATATTTAGATAAGTTAGTAGATGATAAAACTAAAGTTATTTATAAAGACTTTATGCAAGTAGATTTAAATGAATATTATAATAAAGATGATAAGATTCATGTTATAGCTAATATTCCTTATTATATTACTACTCCAATAATTGAAAAGATTATTGATAGTAAATTAAATATATTAGATATGACTTTAATGGTACAAAAAGAAGTAGCAGATAGATTATCATCTAAACCTAAGTCTTCAGAATACGGTTATATAACAGTTTATTTAAATTATTATTTTGAAGTTAATAAATTATTTAATGTAGATAAGAGTTGTTTTAATCCTGCACCTAAGGTTGATAGTGCAATAATTCAATTAAAGAAAAAAGATAAGATTAAAGTTAATGAAGAAGTATTCTTTAAGTTAATAAAAGATTCATTTAGATTAAAAAGAAAGAATCTAAGAAATAACTTAAAAGAATATGATTTAGATAAAATAGAAACTATTTTATCTAATCATGGTCTTTCTTTAACATCTAGAGCAGAAGAATTATCTTTAGATGTATTTATTGATATAGCAAATAACTTATAAGGAGGTTTATATGCATACATCATTTAATATTTATTATGGGTTGGCTAAGAAATACTTTGAACATTACGGTAACTTAAGTGTACCTAGAAATTTTAAGACTTTGGATGGTATAACTTATGATGAACATGGTTATGCTTTAGGTAAATGGATACCTAGTATAAGACATTATTATAAGAATCATGATGGTATTGAAGAAAGAAGAGATTTATTACAAGCTATTGGTATGGTATTTGATCTTCATGAACTTAATTTTGACAGGATGTATTTACTTGCGTGTAAGTATTATACTTTCTATGGTGACTTAGAGGTTCCGTTTAGGTTTAAAACTAAAGATGGTATTAATCAAGATCCAAAAGGATATGCACTAGGTCAATGGATAGTTACACAAAGAAATGCTTATAATTATGATGAAGCTTATCCAATGGAAAGATATAATAAATTAAATGATATAGCTATGAATTGGTCTATAAGAACTAAATAATAATAAAATCACTTATTAATGCATATTATTAATAGGTGATTTTTTTGATTAAAATAGGTGATTATGTAACTAGAAATTCATATAAGAATGATATGATATTTAAAGTTATTAATATTGATAGTAATACTATATATTTAAAAGGTGTTGAATATAGATTATATGCTAATGCTAATATTAATGATTTAGTATTGGTAGATAAAAAGAAATACAAAGATGAATTTAATCCATCTTTATTAGTAGATGAAGAAAGAAGTGAATACTTTTATTTACCTGGTAAGATATTACATATAGATAGTGATAGGGAATATCTTAAAAGATGTATGAATTATTATAAAAAGAATAAGTTATACGCTATAGGTAAATGTATGGATGAAGAAGATATAGTTAATAATATATATGATTTATTAGATGAATATAAAGTAGATATATTAGTTATTACTGGTCATGATTATTTAAAGAAGAATACTAGTAAGTTTGATATAGATAATTATCAAAACTCTAAGAACTTTTATAATGCAATTAAAGAAGCTAGAAGATATGAAAAATCTCATGATAAGTTAATTATAATAGCAGGAGCATGTCAAAGTGATTATGAGGATTTAATTAGGGCTGGAGCAAACTTTGCTTCTAGTCCTAAGAGAATCAATATTCATGCTCTTGATCCTGCTATTATAGCTTCTAATTTATCATTAACTAAAAAGAATAAAGAAATTGATTTAAAAGAATTATTATCTAAAACTAAAAATGGTAGTGATGGTATTGGTGGTTTAATGTGCTCTGGGATGATGTATGTGGGGTATCCTAGATGAATTTAGATGATATAAAACAAGAAATTTTAAGTTTAGTTGACAAAGAAGTTATGATAAAAGTTAGTGGTTCTAGAAATAAAAATATGATGTATAAAGGTGTGGTAAACGCCGTATATCCAAACATTTTTACGGTTTTGGTTGAAGGAATTAGTAAAAGTTTTACTTATAGTGACGTTGCAATTGGAGATGTAAAAATATACCATATCTAGTAAAAAGGTTGACAAATAGTGGGTTTTTACTTTAAAATATATATAAGTTAAATGACTTTATATGTTATAACTTTAGAAAAGGAGATGTGTTATGCAAGTTACATCAGTAAGCGTACGCAAAATAGAAAAAGAAGGATCACGTATGAAAGGAATAGCGTCTATAGTTTTAGATGACTCATTTGCAGTACATGATATTAGAATTATTCAAGGAGATAAAGGTTTGTTTATCGCTATGCCTAGTAGAAAAACTGCTACTGGTGGATATAGAGATATAGCTCATCCTATTAATCCTGATGTTCGTAAAATGCTAGAAGATGCAATCATCGAAGAATACAACAATACAGAATATGCACCTGCAGATACAAACGAAGAATAATTTATAAATTAAGAACTCTTGTGAGTTCTTTTTTATTTCTATTAAACATATAATTTAATAGGTGATACTAATGAATGATAATATATCTATTAAAGAATATGGTGAGATTAAAATAATTGATAGAAAAAGAATTACTTTAACTGGTGTAAGAAAGTTAATTAGTTTTAATAATAAAGAATTTGTTATAGATTCTAAATTAGGATTAATAGTATTAAAAGGTGATGATTTAGAATTATTAAAACTAGATACTAGTGATGGTAATTTAGCTATTAAAGGTAGAATAGATTCTTTAAGTTATATGGATGAAACTAAGAAAGAAATATCTTTTATATCTAGGTTATTTAAATGAGTGTTGATATACAAATAATATGTATTATAGTATCCTTTCTATATGGAATATTTATTAAGATATGTAATTTAATTAATTCAACACTCATTAAAAATAACAATAAATATATAAATATAATTTCTAATATAATATATATGTATA